>DATHJR010000108.1:0-2533 GCA_035286525.1 Gemmatimonadaceae bacterium
CGGTTGGCGCCATCGATTCGGCGATCTCGACTCTGCGAGCGTCTCGAGCGCCGAACTGTTCACGGGCTTCTACTATCGGCACGGTAGCCTGTCTTACGTGCCGGGCGCCACGGATGAACCCGGGTTCTTCTTCTTTCCCGATACGACGACCCCGTACAACATCGCCGAACAGCGCAACTTCGACACGTACGGAACGAAGCTCGACTTCCGGTGGCGCGCGACGCACGCCATCGAATTGAAGTCCGGCGTGCAGGCGTCGACGACCACGGGTCGCGAGGATTTTGTATCGACGGATGCCGAGGGCAACCTCGGTCCCGGATCGAACTCGGGACTCAAGGGACATGACGTTGGCGTGTACATCCAGGATGCGTATACGCCTGTGGAATGGCTCGAGCTGCGCACAGGCGTGCGCTACGACACGCACGTTGCACCGTTTGCGGGCAATCAGCACCAGGTGAGTCCGCGCGTGAAGCTGAGCTTCTTCCCGGATCTCGCCAACACGTTCTACCTGTACTACGGACGGCAGTTCGTCCCGACGAACATCGAGGATCTGCGCGCGATTACCACGGTGTCGCTGGGCGGCGACACAACTTCATCGTCGCCGACGCTTCCGGAGCGCGATGACTTCTACGAGGTCGGATACGTCCATCGCTTTCCGGCCGGGATTATCTGGAAGCTCTCGGGCTATATCAAGAACAGCAGCCCCGGCATCGATGACAACACCATCGCGGGGACGGCGATCGTAACGTCGGTGAATCTCGCCCAGGTGCGGATCCGCGGCGTCGAGAGCGTGCTCGAGGTGCGGCCCGGCGGTCCGCTCAGCGGTTACGTCAACTTCGCAATCAATCATGCATATGGCCGCGGCCCCGTCACCGGTGGCTTCTTCCCCACCGACATCGCCAACGTTCCGGGCGGCTGGTTCGACCTCGACCACGATCAGCGCATTTCGTCTGTCGCTTCAGTGGTCTACTCGAAGGATCGCTTCTTCGCGAGCGCGACGGGGATTTATGGTACAGGGCTCGCGAACGGCGCCGACATCACGTCACCAATCGGCACCGGGCTGTTCGACTTCAATCGCGACATCCACGTCGATCCAAGCTTCATCATGAATGGCGCGCTTGGTTACAGCCTCATCGTGGGCGGCACGGCCGTCAGGCCACAGCTCTTCATCGACAACATCTTCGACAGGCGATATCTGCTCAAGGGCGCGTTCTTCAGCGGCGCAGCCGTCGGAAGGCCGCGCACGTTCGAGGTGCGCGTGGACGTCGGGGTGTAGGCGGGCGTCCACGCCCGCGGCGAGAGGGAGCAGGGTGAGGTGAACGCGTGGCCTTGCTCGCCGCCTCAGTTGCGTACAAAGTTTCCCGATGTCGCTCCGTCCGATCCTGCTCGCCATCGTCGGCGACAGCGCCGCTGGTAAATCGACACTCGGGGACGGCATCGGCGCTCTCCTTGGCGACGAGCGCGTCACCGTCGTCTCCACGGACGACTACCACAAGCACAATCGGAAGGCCCGGCGCGAGCTGCGCCTCAGCGCGCTGCACCCAGACTGCAACGATCTCGACCTGCTCGGCGAGCATCTCGAGCAGCTTGCGAACGGGCAGGCCGTGCGAAAGGCGCCCTACAATCACGCGACCGGCGACTTCGATGCGCCCAGAGAGATCAAGCCTGCGGAGTTCCTGATCGTGGAAGGACTGCTCGGTCTCCATTCGCCTGCGCTGCGCGAGCACTATGACGTGAGCGTGTAGCTCGACACGCCGGAACCATTGCGTCATCGCTGGAAGGTGTCTCGCGACACCGCGAAACGCGGCTATTCAAAGGGGCAGGTGCAGGATATCCTCGAGCATCGCGAGGGTGTTTCCGCCGCCTTTGTTCGCCCTCAGCGAGACCACGCGGACATGGTGGTGCGCTTTCGTCCTGGGCCGAACGCAATCGACGACACGAAGCTCCACGCCACGGTTGCGATGCGCGATCAGGTGCGGCATCCGGCGCTCCGTGAAGTCCTCGAGCAGTCTCCATTGGCCGCAGCGAGGCTTCAGCTGCGAAAGAACGGAGCCGGCGCCGTGCTCGAGATCGACGGCCGAATTTCGGATGCGGAGACGGCGCAGGCGGAGCAGGCACTGATGCGACAACGTCCGGAGCTCCACTACATTCTGCAGCGCCGTACGGGCCACTTCACCACGAACGGCGTGCAGCGACATAGTAATGCGCTTGGACTCGCTCAACTACTCATTGCCTATCCCGTGATCAGCGCGAAGCTGGAGCAGGGAGATACCATATGATGCCTGAGCAGGTGCTGTCGTGGTGCACGGTGATGGTCGTGCTCGCGGCGGCGCTGCCGGCGCAGGCGACGACGGGTTTTCTCGATCGCACCGTCAAGTCCGGCGCGCTCACGATGAAGTACCAGGTCTACGTGCCGCCGGGCCACGACGGCCATCAGTCGCTGCCGGTGATCCTGTTCATGCACGGATCGGGGGAGCGCGGCAGCGATGGGCTCAAACAGACGCAGGTCGGGATGCCTTCGCAGATTCGCTGG
>DATHJR010000109.1:0-3959 GCA_035286525.1 Gemmatimonadaceae bacterium
GATCCGATGCTGGACGTGGGCACGGCATCCGATGGCGGGGGCGACCTCGACATGTATTTCCGAATTCTGCAGGAAGGGTACGTGCTGGTGTACGAGCCGCGCGCGATCGTGCGTCATCGGCACCGACGCGAGTTGGAGCGCCTCCGCAAGCAGATGCGCGACTGGGGGAAGGGGCTGTTCGTGTACATGCGGCGCGCGACCGATCGCTATCCGAGCGAGCGGGGGCGCTTTCGCCAGCTCAAGAGGTGGTGGGCGTGGCGGTACGTCGTGCGGCGCTACGTGCTCTCGTTCGTGCGCACGACCCCGTTTCGGCGTGACCTCATCGTGCAGGAGGTGCGCGGCGCGCTACGGTCGGGGCGCGCGTACCGCGATGCGCGACGAGGCGCGGAGCGCATCGCGCGCGAGAGTGGCGAGGCCGCGGAGCTCTCGCGCGGGGCTCCGGGCGGCGAGCGACTCGCGGGCGCGCAGGGGACCGAGCTGGTCGCCGTGCGCACCGTGGAGCTCGGGAGGCCGCTGCAGCTCATTGCCGATGTCGATGGTGCGCGCGCGGTGCAGCTGTACCTGATGCGGGAGGGACGTCCAGTCGGCACCTTCGAGATCGCGACTGGCGGACAGTCTCTCTCGGCGCCGCAGCAGCGCGACGTGCTTGCCGACTTCTTCACGCCCCCGCTTCTGAAGCATCGGCGACCGGAGATCGGTGCCGAGATCGAGCGTTGGTTCGAGCGAACGGGCGCCCGTGGACCGAGGAGCGCCGCGCGCAGGGAACGTCCGCGGAGCGAGATGGTCTCCATCGTAGTGGCGACCTTCGACCGTCCGGACGATCTGCGCGCCTGCCTGCGCTCGCTCACCGCGCAAGCGAGTGCGCGGCCACGCGAGATCATCGTCGTCGACAATCATCCCTCCTCCGGGCTCACCAAGCCGGTAGTGGACGAATTCCCCACAGTGCGGCTGATCGGCGAAACGCGGCAGGGACTTTCTTACGCGCGCAATGCCGGCATCGCGGCGAGTAGCGGCGCCATCATCGTCGCCACCGACGACGACGTCGTGATGAGTGCGGACTGGCTCGACAGGCTGCTCGCACCATTCGAGCGGGACGACGTCATGATCGTCACGGGTAACGTGCTTCCGGCGCAGCTGGACACGCGGGCGCAGCAGCTCTTCGAGTTCTATGGCGGGCTCGGGCGCGGATTCGAGCGCGTGGAGGCGGGCGGCGACTGGTTCGGGTCGTGGTATCGCGAGGCCGTGCCCACCTGGCACCTCGGCGCAACCGCGAACGCCGCGTTTCGCACCACGATTTTCTCGCATCCGCGAATCGGTCTGCTGGACCCTGCCCTGGGCGCCGGTACACCAACGGGGTGCAGCGAGGATACGGACCTGTTCTATCGCGTGCTCGCGGCAGGATTCACGATCGTCTACGAGCCGAAGGCCTTCGTGTGGCATCACCACAGGCGCGACATGCGTGCGCTGCGCCGTCAGCTCTACGCCTACAGCAAGGGGCACGTCGCGTACAACCTCAAGACGTGGCAGGACTACGGCGATACGCGAGCGATCTTCCACCTCGTGTTCACGCTTCCCAGGTGGCAGATCAAGAAGCTGGCACGCTGGGTGCGCCGCTCGAACAGCTATCCGCTGGCACTGATTCTGACAGAGATTGCGGGGAATCTTGCCGGCCCATTCGCGCTTTGGCGAGCACGACGCCGCGCGCGGCGCCTCGATGCCGCCGAAATGAAGTCGATCACGACATGAGGAATGGATGTCTCTGCTTTATCGTCTGAAGGTCCGGGTGCTCAAGACGCCCCGCGGGAATCTGTGGTGGAGAAAGCGCAGCGCGCGCCACGGCGCGCCGGTGGGCGCGTACGCCGATCTCGCCGACTACGTCCGCAGATACGCGCCAGGAAACAGCTTCGTCGACATCGGATGCATGTGGGGTGTGAACGGCGAGTTCTCGTTTATCGCGGAGGAGGCGGGCGCGAGCGCGGTGAAGGGCGTCGACGTATTCGGCCCGACTCCGGAGTTCGAGGCGAAGCGCCAGGAGCGAAAGTCAGCGGTGGAGTTCGTGCTCGGCGATTGCATCCAGCCGGAAACCATCGCGCGCATCGGACCCGCCGACGTCGTCCTCTGCGCAGGCGTCTTGTATCACCTCCCCGCACCGTACGACCTGTTGGTTGCCCTGCGCCAGATCTGCAGAAAGACGCTGATCCTGCGCACCTCCACCATCCCCGAGATCGCCGGTCTTCCGAACGCCGCTGTGTTTTTTCCGATGCTGACTGCCGAGCATCGCAAGCTGTGGAATCTGTCGAGCCTCGGCCTGTTGCATCAGGAAGGGATCAGCAACGCGTTCAATCCCGAGCAGGGATACGGCAACTGGTTCTGGGGGCTGACGCCGAGCGCGCTGCGGTCGATGGTGGAGACGGCGGGCTTTCGTGTGGAGCAGGTGGCCACGGAGGCGTTTGCGCAAACGCTCATCTGCACACCCGTGGATACCGTCTTTCACCACGACCTGCCGAACGCAACTCAGGCGCAGAAGCTCGCCGCCGAGATCTCCGCGTCGGGGATCGCTCGGCCCGCGTAACGCGCGTCAGGGGTCGTCGCGCAAGCGGCTGAACGGTCCGATGCGCGCGTCGTGCAGCATGCGCATGCCGGCGGCGAGCTTGGCCTCGTCCCAGTGCATCAGGAACTCGCGATGCCGGCGCGCCATTTCGAGTCGCGGAACGCCGGCGTCGATGTCGTGCTCGACGGCGTTCATGCCGGTGACGTACCATCCGCGCCAGCCGATGTCGTAGCGTCCGGGAAGGCCGAAGCCCTCGCGCGTGTTCCACGGAAGGAGCGCGAGCATGATGACGCACAGCGCAGACTGCATCAAGCGCCGCGGCGTGGCAGGCGCGTACAGCTCCCACGCGAAGTACGAGGCGCACAGCGTGGGCACCGAGAAGAGCACGTAGCGCATCGGCATTCCCGACACGATGTCGGTCGCCGCGCGCCCCCATCCAATCGCGAGCGCGAGTACCGCGCATCCGCCGGCGAACGAGAGGAGGCCGAACGCGCGCTGCTGCTCGGCGCCGCGCAGCCGCGCGAGCGCGCGCAGGAGCAAGAGCGTCGTGGCGAGGAGAATCGCGACGATCGCGACCACCGACGGCACCCATGCGTTGCGGGCTGCGGCGCCCCACGCGAGAGCGAGGAATCTGAGCGTCGTCTCGAGCGTGAGCAATCGTCCGGGGTTCGGCGGATTCCACCACGGTTTGACATAGCCGATGAAGTACACGCCAACCAGAAGCGGCGCGACGATCGCCGACGCGAGCAGCAGCGCGCCGCCGCGCGAGAACTCGCCTCGCGCGCGGGACTGGCGCAGCTGGGCGAATCCGACCCAAGCCGCCCACGGCGCGAGCGCAACCGCGAACACGAGTCCGCTCGCGCCGGTGAGCGGAAGGAGCACGAGACTCGCGGCGGCGGCGAGTGCCTGGCGCATCGTCAGCGCACCGCGCTGTCGCACGATCGCGAGCATGAGCGCGCAGATGAGCGCCGCCGAGCAGACGAACTGGAATTGCCACCCCCACACGAGATTCTCCCAGTCACCCAGGTGCAGAAGCGCGACCGGAAAGAAGGCGTCGCTCCATCGGGTGGTGCCGTTGCGGAGATATCTCGCCGTGAGGATCATCGCGGCGGCGAGGGTGGCGAGCGAGAGCACGTTGAGCACCATCCCTGCGCGGAAGTCGTGCGTGAGCGCGAGCAACCCAAGGAGAATGAGACGCGGGAGCGGGAGGCGGTGCTCGTTGTTCTGGGCCCAGAGCCACGAGGCGAGATTGGGCTCGTGGCCGGTGAGCGGTGGCACGAGGAGCCAGTCCTCCGCGAGCGGAACGTTGCGGCCGTAGCGCACGATGCACGCGAGCGCGATCGCGAGCATGACGGCCCAGGTGCCCCAGACGAGGATGAGCGCGAAGCGAGTCGATGCACCGCTATCG
>DATHJR010000110.1:0-6316 GCA_035286525.1 Gemmatimonadaceae bacterium
TCCCACGCAGATGCTGCTCAGGTGGGGCACCCCCGCGCAGAAGGAGAGATTCCTCGCGCCGATGGCTCGCGGCGACATGCTCGGCGCGTTCGCGCTCTCGGAGCCGGAAGCCGGCTCCGATGCGGCATCGCTCACCACGCAGGCCGTGCGCAATGGCGACTGCTGGGTGCTCAACGGCACGAAGGCGTGGGTCACCAGCGGCAGCGAGGCCGACGTCATCGTCGTCATGGCCCGCACCGACCACCCCAACGAGCGCCGCGGCCCGCGCGGGATCAGCGCGTTCGTCGTGACGCCCGACCTCCCCGGGTTCAAGGTTGGTAAGAAAGAGGACAAGATGGGGCTCCGCGCCTCGCCCACCGTCCAACTCGATTTCTCTAATCTCCGTGTTCCGGCCGACAATCTCCTGGGTCGGGAGGGCGCTGGATTCACGATGGCGATGCAGTCGCTCGACAATGGGCGTCTCGGCATCGCCGCACAGGCGATTGGAATCGCGCGCTGCGCGCTCGAGCATGCAACGGTCTATGCCGGAGAGCGGCGCCAGTTCGGCAAGCCGATCAAGGAATTCGAGGCGATCCAGTTCAAGCTGGCCGACATGGCCACCCGAATCGCCGCGGCCCGCGCGTTGCTATATCAGGCGGCAGCGGCAAAGGACCGCGGCGAGCAGATCACCCAGTACAGCAGCATGAGCAAGTTGTTCGCCAGCGAAACGGCCATGTGGGTGACCACACAGGCCATTCAGATCTTCGGCGGATACGGATATGTAAAGGAATATCCCGTCGAACGTCTATTCAGGGACGCGAAAGTGACCGAGATATACGAAGGAACATCGGAGATTCAACGAATCGTGATCGCGCGAGAGCTGTACTCGCGCAGTCCGTGACGTACGAGAACCTCGCCTACTCCATACCTATATGACTGCCACCGCCACTTTCGCCAACGCCACGACCCCCTCCACCTCGAGCCTCTTCGACCGGCTCGCCCAGATGGGGCACGAGCAGCTCGTTCTCAGCAGTGATCCGTCGGCCAGCTACCGTGGCATCATCGCGGTACACTCCACCACGCTCGGTCCCGCGCTCGGGGGCACGCGCTTCTGGAGCTATGCGAGCGACGAGGAGGCGATCATCGACGCGCTGCGTCTCGCGCGCGGAATGACCTACAAGAACGCGGTCGCCGGATTGAATCTCGGTGGCGGCAAGTCCGTGATCATCGGCGACAACCGCACGACGAATCGCGAGATGATCTTCCGCGCGCACGGCCGCTTCGTCGAGAGCCTTGGCGGGCGGTACGTCACGGCTGAGGATGTTGGCACGAGCACGAGCGACATGGACCTCGTGCACATGGAGACGGACTACGTCGCCGGACTCGCCGGAAAGTCGGGCGATCCGTCGCCGGTGACGGCGCACGGAGTGTTTCGCGCGATCCAGGCGTCCGCGCACTATCACTGGGGCTCGGACTCGCTCGAGGGAAAGACGGTCGCGATTCAGGGGTGCGGCCACGTCGGGATGTATCTCGCGCGCGAGCTCTCGGATGCGGGCGCCAAGCTGATCGTCACCGACATCGATGCGGAACGCGTGCGCGACGTGGTGGAGGAGCTCGGCGCGAAGGCCGTGGAGCCCGGCGAGATCTACGGCGTCAAGGCCGACATCTTTGCGCCGTGCGCACTGGGCGCGATCATCAACGACAATACGATTCCGCAGCTCAAGGTGGAGATCGTCGCGGGCGCGGCGAACAATCAGCTGCTCGAGTCGCGGCATGGCGATGCGCTCGAGGAGCGCAACATTCTCTACGCACCGGACTACGTCGCGAATGCGGGCGGCGTCATCAACGTCTACTCGGAGCTCGCCGGATGGGATGCGCAGCGCGCGCTTCGCAAGGCGGACGAGATCTATCACACGATTCTCGGCGTCTTCGAAATTGCGAAAAGCGACGGCATCCCGACCTACGAGGCAGCCGATCGCCTGGCCGAACGGAGAGTCAAAGCCGTTGGATCGCTAGTAAAGACTTGGCCGCAGTGGCCGAACCGCTAACGTAGCGTGGCGATGTCCATGCGGACTTTCTAGCTTCCACGGGTAGCTCGGCGGATGCTCCGTCGAGTCTCCCAGGGAAACCTCAACACTCGACATTCCGATGCTCTGGACCGATTGGGAATGCCGGCCACCCGGCGCAAAGCTCCGTGAAGCCGATCCGGAGATCGCAAAGGTCATCGAAGACGAGATTCTGCGGCAGGGCGAGGGACTCGAGCTCATCGCCAGCGAGAACTTCGTGTCGCCCGCGGTGATGGAGGCGATGGGTTCGCCGCTCACGAACAAGTACGCGGAAGGACTTCCGGGCAAGAGGTACTACGGCGGCTGCGAAGTCGTCGACATCGCGGAAAATCTCGCGATCTCGCGCGCGAAGCAGCTGTTCGGTGTCGATCACGCGAACGTGCAGCCGCACTCCGGCGCGCAGGCCAACGCCGCCGTGATGCTCGCCTTCCTCAAGCCCGGCGACGCGATCCTCGGCCTCGATCTCTCGCAGGGCGGGCACCTCACGCACGGATCTCCCGTGAATTTCTCGGGGCTCCTCTACCATGCGTTCCACTACGGCGTGAACGACAACGGGATCATCGACTACGACCGCATGCAGGAGATCGCGCGGAAGGAGCGGCCGAAAATGATCATCGCCGGCGCCAGCGCATACGCCCGCATCATCGACTTCGCGCCATTCGCCGAGGTGGCGAAGGAGATCGGCGCGATGTTCATGGTGGACATGGCGCACTTTGCGGGGCTCGTCGCTACGGGTTATCACCCGTCGCCCGTTCCGCTCGCCGATGTCGTGACCACGACCACGCACAAGACTCTGCGCGGACCCCGCGGCGGCATGATCCTCTGCAAGGAGCAGTACGCGAAGGCCGTCGACAAGGCGGTATTCCCCGGCACGCAGGGCGGACCGCTCATGCACGTGATCGCCGCCAAGGCGGTCTCGTTCCGCGAGGCGCTCCAGCCGGACTTCAAGACGTACTGCGGTCAGATCATCAGGAACGCGCAAGCCCTCTCAGCGGCACTTACCGCGCTCGGATTTCAGATTGTGTCCGGCGGTACCGATAATCATCTGATGCTCGTCGATCTCCGCAACAAGGGCGTCACGGGAAAGGTGGCCGAGAAGGTGCTGGGCGATGCGGGGATCACAGTGAACAAGAACACGGTGCCGAAGGAGACGCAGTCTCCGTTCGTCACCAGCGGTGTGCGCATCGGCACGCCCGCGGTCACCACCCGCGGCATGAGGGAGGAGGAGATGGGGCGCATTGCCACCTTCATCGATCGGGCACTCGCGGTGCCGGAGGACGCCGTAACGCTCGCAAAAATCAAGCACGAAGTGAAAGAGCTTGCGAACGCGTTCCCGCTGTATACTGTGGCTGAGGAAGGGGCGGGGAGGTTGTAATAGGCGGATCTGCTTCTCATCTTGTGCCTCACGGCGGGAGCGCTCTGCTCCCGGCTTGCACATCCCTTGGAGGACCTGCTGTTGCTGCTGGAGCGTTTTCGAGACGGGATCATGGATCGCATTCGCACGAAGGAAACGCGCTTCGAGGAAGACGCGTATCTCTTCGTGCTCAAGGCGCTCGAGTACTCGCAAACGCATCTGACGGAGCGCCGCCACATCACAGGTCGCGAGCTCGCGTTTTCGTGTCGCGATCTCGCGCTCCAGATGTATGGCGTGATGGCGCAGGTGGTGCTCGAGCACTGGGGCGTGCGCGCGACCTCGGACATCGGCGACATCGTGTTCGTGCTCGTGGACCTGGGGTATCTGATCAGCCAGCCCACGGACAACCGCGCCGATTTCATTGGAGTCTACAACTTCGACCGCGCATTCGAGCACGAGTATCCATGGAACGCGGCGGCTCTCGTGTGAGCTGGGGCGGGTGAAGCGGGTGGAGGTGGCGGCATGGAGAGCAATGCGCTTCCGGAGTGCCGAAAATGCGGCAAGGGTGCCATGCTCCCGCTGAGTGACTACGGGCGGGAGGGCGCACCGATCACATACAAGGCGTGGGTGTGCAGCAATCCCGAGTGCGGCTTCAACATCCGGATCGACAACGGCGAGATCAGCTTCGGTCGCACGATCACTCAATCGCACAAATGAACGATCGCACCGAACGCACTGCCAGTAGCGGCGGCCCACAAGGCCGCCGTCTTTCGTTGCCGGTACAAGCCGCGGCAGAGCGCGCGTGTTGACCACCGGAACGCTCGTGCGCGTGACGACGGCGGCGGAGGCTGCCGCGCTCGACGCGCGCGCGATCAGCGCGGGGACGCCGGCAAGCACGCTGATGAAGCACGCGGGGCTGGGCGCGGCGGCGGCGATCGTGCGTGTGTATCCGGACGTCGTCAACGCAGAGGTGAACGTGTACGTGGGGCCCGGCAACAACGGCGGCGATGGATGGGTCGTCGCGCGCGCTCTCGTGCGGTACGGGGCAAGCGTCTTCGTGCACGAGGCGGGAGAGGCGCGCACCGACGAGGCGAAGGCCGAGCGTGCGCTCGCGCTACCCGATGTGACGCTAGGGGAGTCTCCCGAAGCGCGCGTCGTCGTCGACGCGCTGCTCGGTGTCCGCGCGAAGGGGGCGCCACGGGGAGAGATCGCGGAGTGCATCGCGCACATCGCTCGGGCGCGCGACCGCGGCGCGGCGGTGGTGTCGCTCGACATTCCGAGCGGTGTCGATGCCGACACCGGCACCGCGACCGACGCCGTTCTCGCGGATCTCACGGTCACCTTCGGAACGCTCAAGCGCGGACTCACAATCGCGCGCGGCAACACTGGGCGCATTCTCGTCATCGGCATCGGCCTCGGATCGCCGGCGCCGGACGACAGAATGCTGCGACTCGTCGACGCGCAGTGGGTGCGCGCGCACGTGCCGCCGATTCACGCCGACGCGCACAAGGGGACGCGCCGCAAGCTCATCATCATCGGCGGGCAGCTCGGCATGGCCGGCGCACCGATGCTCGCCGCGCGCGCGGCGATTCGCAGCGGCATCGGGATGGTGCGGCTCGTCGTGGCGCGCGAAAACCTGCCCGTCGCGCAAGCTGCGGTGCCCGAGGCGCCGGCGCACGCCTGGCCGGAGTCCGACGACGACGTGGCGAGCGTGATCACCGGATGGGCCGATGCCGTGGTCATCGGCCCGGGGCTCGGCGCATCGTACGGCAGCCGTGCGCTCGTGGAGCGCGTGCTGCGCGAGTATCGCGGGCCCGTCGTGCTCGATGCGGACGCGCTCAACGCCTTCGCGGGCGAGGCTGAGCAGCTGGGCGCGCTCATCGGCGAGCGCCAGGCGCTGCTCACGCCGCACCCGGCCGAGTTCGGGCGACTGCACGGCGCGCCGATCAGCGAGGTGCTCGCGCGCCGCTTCGAGATCGGCGCGGACCTCGCGACGCGCACTCGCGCGACGGTGCTGCTCAAGGGCGTGCCGACCGTGATCTCGAACGCCGCGGGCGAACGCCTCGTGAGCTGCGCCGGCACGCCGGTGCTCGCCGCGGCCGGCAGCGGCGACCTGCTTTCGGGCATCGCGGGCACGCTCATCGCGCAGATCGGCGACGCGCGAATTGCGGGGGCGTGCGCCGCGTGGGTGCACGGTCGCGCGGCCGAGATCGCGGGGCGCGGACACGTGCGCGGCGTCACCTTCGCGAACGTCGATCTCGGACTCCGTCGCGTGTGGTACGAGCCGCTGCCCGCGCTGGGGCCCGTGCTCGCCGATCTCCCCGCGGTTGGCGAGCGGTGATCGAGCTCGGCCCCGGTCGCGAGTTCGACATCATTCGCGATCTCCTCGTGCGGTGGGGCGCGCGCGCGACGGGTATTGGCGATGACGCGGCGCTCCTCGACGTGCCGGCGGGCGAGCACCTCGTTGCGAGCGCCGATACATCGGTGGAGCACATTCACTTCGAGCGCGCGTGGCTCACGCCGCGCGAGATCGGCTATCGCGCCACGATGGCCGCGCTCAGTGATCTCGCCGCGATGGCCGCATCACCGCTCGGCGTTCTCCTCGCGCTCGGGCTCCCGAAGTCGTGGCTCGACGACGCCGGCGAGCTCGGCGACGGCGTCGGCGACGCCCTCGATCGCGCGCACACGATCGTGCGCGGAGGCGACATCACCGGCGCGAGCGACCTGACGCTTGGATTCACGGTCCTCGGCAGCACGGCCGCGCCGCTGCGCCGCAACGGAGCGCGACTGGGAGATACGGTGTACGTCACGGGAAAGCTCGGGGGTCCCGGCGCGGCGCTCGCGGCGTGGCAGCGTGGCGACACACCCGCACCGGGAGCGCGCGAGCGCTTCGCGCATCCCGTCGCGCGCATCACGG
>DATHJR010000111.1:0-3599 GCA_035286525.1 Gemmatimonadaceae bacterium
ACAAGGCGATCGATCCGCCGGGCGACGCGCGCGGCGATCTCGAGATTCTCATCGAGCTGTCGAATCGGCTCGGCCTCCCGACGCCGTTCAAGGATTCCTCCGAGGTCATGGATGAGATCGCGCGCGTCACACCGTCGTGGCGCGGCGTCTCGCACGCGCGGCTCGGCGGCGGCGGGCTGCAGTACCCGGTGGAGGACGCGCAACACCCCGGCACCGACTTTCTCTTCGGGAGTTACTTTCCGACCGCGGACGGCAAGGCGACGCTGGTTGGTGTCGAGTTCCTTCCGCCGGCAGAGCTCCCCGATGCCGAGTTCCCATTCCTGATGAATACCGGCCGCCAGATGTACCACTGGCATACGGGAACCATGACACGCCGCGCGACCGGCCTCGATGCGCGCGAGCCGACGCCGACGTTCGAGCTCAATCCTCTGGATGCGGCGGAGCTGGGAATCGAGGACGGCGATCCCGTTCGCATTTCGTCGCGCCGCTCATCGATGGAGATCGCGGTGCGACTGTCCGACCGCGTCGCACGCAAACAGATCTTCGTGCCGATGCACTATCGCGAGGCGGCGGCCAACCTGCTCACCAATCCGGCGCTCGATCCGTACGCGAAGATCCCGGAGTTCAAGGTGTGCGCGGTGCAGCTCGAGCCGGTGACACGCAATGGAGAGCGGTTCGGCGTCGACACGCGATCCGAGCGCGCGACCGAGAACGACATCAACGAGCGCTCGCTCGTTTCCGGAGACGACTGAGTGGATCTCGGTATCGACGGAAAGGTCGCACTCGTTACCGGGGCGTCCAGCGGGCTGGGACGCGCGTGTGCGCGCGCGCTGGCGGCTGAGGGCGTGTCGGTGGCGCTGATCGCGCGGCGCAGGGAGGAGCTCGAGCGCGTGGCCGCGGAGATCTCGGCGGAATCGAAGCGCAGGATTCTTCCGCTCGTGGCCGACGTCACCGACAGCGATGCGACGGCGGCGGCGATCGCCGAGGCGACGGCGACGCTGGGACCGATCGACATACTCGTAGCGAATGCGGGCGGTCCGCCATCGACGAACTTCGAGTCGACGACGTACAAGCAATACGTGACGGCGATCGAGCTCAATCTGCTCTCGTCGATTCGGCTCGCGCAGCTGGTGGTGCCGGGGATGCGCAAGCGGCAGTGGGGGCGCGTGATCTTCCTGACATCGACGGCCGCGAAGCAGCCGATCGCGTCGCTGATACTATCGAACACTGCACGCGCGGGGCTCGCGGGCTTCGCGAAGACGCTCGCGACGGAGTGCGCGCACGACAATGTGCTCGTGAACACGATTCTCACCGGCCACTTCGACACCGATCGCGCGATGTCGCTCGCGGCCGTCGCGTCGCAGCGGCAGCACAGCACGATCGATCAGATGCTGCGCGATCGCCGCAAGCTCATCCCGCTCGGCCGCGCCGGTGATCCCGCCGAGCTGGCGGCCGTGGTCGCGTTCCTCGCGTCACAGCGCGCGAGCTTCGTCACCGGCGTGGCGATTCCGGTGGACGGCGGCCAGATCGCGACGACGTTCTAGGGCTTGCGGCTCAAGTGAGCACTAAGACTGTGAGATACGGATTGAGCGGATTTGACGGACAATGACGAAAGAATCTCTTCTTGCTCTTGTCCGTTAGTGTCCGTTTTCATCCGCTCAATCCGTATCAGATTGTCAGTGCCCGCCCGAGCGGCCGTTTCGCCAGTCACTGCTGCAGCCGCTACCGTTTCAGCGGCTCTCGTGCGACCTTTCTCGCGGCAATTCGTGAATCGCAACGCAACCGCAATCGAGGAACGTCGGTGAAAGCGCTGGTGAAGCAGGCGGCGGGACCCGGGTTTGTGCTCCGCGATGTTCCGGTGCCGACGATCCGCGAGAATGAGGTGTTGATCAAGGTTCGGCGCGCGGGTGTGTGCGGCACGGACGTTCACATCTACGACTGGGATGACTGGGCGCGCGGCCGCTGCGTGCCACCCTTCACCGTGGGCCACGAGTTCGCTGGAGATGTGACGCAGGTGGGCTCGATGGTGACCGATGTCAACGTCGGTGACAGGGTGACGGCCGAGGGACACATCGTGGATGGCCGGTGCACGCTGTGCCGCACGGGGAACGCGCACGCGTGCCCGTACACCAAAGTGATCGGCGTCGATCGCGACGGCTGCTTCGCGGAGTTCATCGCGATGCCGGCGACGAACGTCTGGCACCTCGACGACAATATCTCATACGATGTGGGCGGGATTCACGATCCGATGGGGAACGCGTTTCACACGGCGCTCACCGCGGAGATTCCGGGCGCGACGGTGTTGATCACCGGTTGCGGACCGATCGGGATCTTCGCTGCGGGGATCTGCCGCGCCGCAGGCGCGTCGCGCGTGATCTGCTCGGACGTGAACGACACGCGGCTCGAGCTCGCCCGGCAGATGGGCGCAACGGACGTCGTGCATCCCGACGAGGTGGAGGCGTTGGTGAAGCGCGTCACCGAGTTCGGCGTGGACGTGGTGCTCGAGATGTCGGGTGTGCCGAGTGCGATCCACCAGGCATTCAAGCTCGTGCGGCCGGCGGGGCGCGTGCAGATGCTGGGCGTCCCGGCCAAGCCGATGACCTTCGACTTCGCGACGGAGCTCGTGTTCAAGGGTGTGACCGTCTATGGGGTGACGGGGCGACGGATGTATGATACGTGGCACCAGATGACGCGATTCCTTCGTTCGGGCGCGTTCGATCCGGCGCCCGTCATCACCCATCGCTTCCCGCTCGAGCAGGCCGACGAAGCGATCGCCGCAATCAAGTCGGGCGCCGCGGGAAAAGTCATCTTCGACATCGCGTGATCCGATGAACGACAAATTCCCGAGGGAGCTGCAGTCGCAGCTGGACGAGCTGAAGCGCGACAAGGTCTACAAGACGCTGAACTATCTCGACTCTCCGCAGGCGGCCCACGTGAGGATGGTGGGTCGCGGCGAGGTGCTCATCCTGTCCTCGAACAACTACCTCGGGCTGTGCGCGGAGCCGAGCGTGGTGGAGGCGGGACGAAAGGGGCTGGAGAAGTACGGCGCGGGAACCGGGAGCGTGCGCTTCATCTGCGGCACCTTCACCGTGCACCGCGCCCTCGAGGAGGCGTTGGCGCGCTTCAGTGGCACGGCCTCCGCGCTGTCGTACGTGTCGGCGTGGAACGCCAACGAGGGATTCACCGCGACCGTCGTACAGGAGGGCGACTTCGTGATCTCCGACGCGTTGAACCATGCGTCGATCATCGACTCGGTGCGGCTCGCCAAGGCCATCACGAAGTGCACGACGGCGGTGTACAAGCACTCGGACATGGACGATCTTCGCGCCAAGCTCGAGGGTGCGAAGAGCGCGCGCCGTCGGATCATCTGGACCGACGGCATTTTCTCCATGGAAGGGGACATCGCGAAGCTGCCCGAGATTCTGGAGCTGGCGCACACGCACGACGCGATCGTGGCGATGGATGACTCGCACGCCACGGGCGTGCTCGGCAAGACCGGGCGCGGCACGGCCGAGCACTATGGTGTGCTGGGTGATGTCGATGTCATCACGTCGACGCTCGGCAAGGCGCTGGGCGGGGCCGCGGGCGGATTCACGGCG
>DATHJR010000112.1:0-14521 GCA_035286525.1 Gemmatimonadaceae bacterium
GCGCGTGCACCGGTCCGTGATCGTGCGGCTCGATCTCGTGGAGGCGCTGCATCGGGGTGGTGGAGGAGACTACGAGCTGCAGATGAAGGGCGGGGTGCGGCTACGCGTGAGCCGGTCGCGGCGCGAGGCGCTCGAGCGCTGGCTGGGGCTGACGCCGCGCGACTGAACCCTGGGCGCGGGGTGGCTCGTAGTGGTGATGGATGCCGAGCCTTCCCGACCCACCTCACGCGATGCCTACTACTCACTCCGCAACCCGACAGCCCTTCGCAGCGAGCACGGTCGGCGCGCTGAGCGCGGGCATCTTCGTTCTGCATTTCCTCGTGAACAGGCTGTCTCCGTACGGCTTCCAGCGCGACGAGTTCCTGTACATGGCGATGGGCCGCCATCTCCAACTGTGGCGAATGGACTTCCCGCCCTTCATTGCGATCGCATCACAAGTGGAGCGGTTCCTGCTCGGCGACTCGATCGCGGCCATTCGCTTCTTCCCCGCGCTCGCCGCCGCGTCGATCGTGTTCATGGCCGCCATGATCGCGCGCGAGCTCGGGGGCGGACGATTCGCGCAGATCCTCGCCGCCGTTGCGGTCGCCGCCTCGCCGTTGTTCCTGCGGGCCGGCGATCTGTTTCAGCCGGTGGTGTTCGATCAGCTCTGGTGGACGCTGGCGCTGTACGCGCTCGCACGCCTCGGCTCGGGCGCGCCGCGCGATGACACACTGTCCGCCGACCCGCGATGGTGGATCGCGCTCGGCGTCGCGTGCGGACTCGGGCTGCTCACCAAGTTCAGCCTGTTGTTCTTCGGAGTCGCGCTCGTTGCCGCGATCATCATCGCGCCGCAGCGTCGTGTGCTGCTCACTCCGTGGCCGTGGCTCGCGGCTGTCATCGCGTTCGTGCTCGGAAGCCCGAGCATCGTCGGACAGCTCCGGCTTCACTACCCCATAGTCGAGCAGATGCGAACGCTGCAGGGGTCGCAGCTCATGCACGTGTCGTTCTGGACGTTCGCGCTCGGCCAGCTTCACTGGGGGCCGGGTGTTCTGCTCGCGCTTACGGGCGCACTCTATCTGGTGCTGGCGGATTCGATGCGGCGATTTCGGGCGGTGGGTTGGACGTGCATCGGAGCGTTCGTGCTTCTGCTCGTGTTGCACGGAAAGTCGTACTACATCGGGCCGATCTACCCGACGCTATTCGGCGCTGGGGCGGTGGGCTTCGAACGCTGGAGCGCGCGACGCGCTCGCACGTCCGCGATGGTGCTTCGCGTCGCGAGCATAGCTCTCATCATTGTCTACGCCACCCTGCTCTTCCCGCTCGAGCTGCCCATCGTGTCGCCGGCGGGAACCGCCGCGTTCGCAGCGCGTCTCGGCATGTCCTCAACGACTTCAACCAACATGGGCGTACCCCTGAAGCTTCCACAGGACTACGCCGACATGCTCGGCTGGCCGGAGCTTGTGAATGCCGTCGCGCGGGTGTACGACTCGTTGCCGCCGGAGAAGCGCGCGCAGGTCGTGCTCGTCGGCGAGAACTATGGCGAGGCGGGAGCGATGGAGTTCTACGGTCCGAAGCTCGGGCTTCCTCGCGTCGTGAGCGCCGCAGGGAGTTACTGGTTTTTCGGTCCCGGTGAGAGGCCGGGCACGGTTGTGGTGTCCCTGGGTGTGACGAGGGAAGACCTCGTGAAATTCTACGAGATCGTAACGCCTGCCGGACGCGTGATCAATGAGTGGGGTGTACCCGAGGAAAAGGACGTGTCGATCTACGTCGGCGAGCATCCGCGGGCGACGATACAATCGATCTGGCCATCGCTCGCCGGGCGAAACTGACGAGCGCCGCCTCCGACGGTCGCGCTAAGACGTACACTGATCGCATTCCCGGCGACACCTTCGGCTTCGATGCCGTGGGAATTGGCGACGTAGACGGCGATGGCGACGTGGACTTTCTGCTCACCGCCGCATGGAGCGGCGTACACGGCAATCACTCCGGGCGAATCTTTATCGTCTCGAGTGGAGTGAAATAGCCGGAGGTCGACTGTTGGGGTGCAATGAGTCTGAGATCATCGAGCTCGCGATGTAATATTCGCGAGTGAAGACGAGATTCGTATGGACCGGTAGCGACCGAAGCGCCGAATGACCGCCTCACCCGTCTGCGACTGGGCGCCGCTCATGCCACACGATGGTCTGCGAATCGTGCCATTCCGCGCCGAGCACGGTGCGGCGTTTCGCGATCTCAATCTCGCGTGGATCGAACGGTACTTCGCGGTGGAGGAGCGTGACGCGCGCGACCTCGGCGATCCCGCAACGCACATCCTGGCGCCCGGCGGCTACATCTTCATGGCCGAGCTCAGTGGCAAGCCGGTCGGCACGGTTGCACTGATGCGCGAGGAGGAGGGCGTCTTCGAGCTCGCGAAGATGACCGTAAGCGATTCGACCCGCGGGCTCGGTGTGGGCCGCGCGCTCGGACAGGCCGCGATCGCGCACGCGCGCAGCATCGGCGCAAAGAGGATCGAGCTGCTCACGAACTCCGCGCTCGTTCCGGCCATCACCCTCTATCGCACGCTCGGCTTCGTCGACGTTCCGATGGTCGTCTCCGAGTACGTGCGGGCCAACGTGCATATGTTGCTCGAGCTCTAACACCCGCCACGCGCGGGAGCTACACGAGATTCTCGATTTGGCGCAGGTGATTGATGTCGTGGCCCGCCATCGTCTCGACGATGGTTCTGAACGTCATCTCGCCGCGCTCCGGGTGTGTCACCGGCTTCGACTCGGCCGCGGGGCCCACGGCGCGAATGAACAGCATGTTCCAGTGGCGAAAGGCGGTGAAGGCGTCGAGCGCATCGCGAGCATCGAACGAGGAGTACGGATTCGCCCAGTCGGTCTGATCGAACGGCTGAATCACATGGTGAGCTTCGGCGATGGTCTGCCGCAGCCGGAAGGCGAAGGTGATTTCCGCATCCGCGAGATGGCACAGTATGTCACGGATGCTCCACTTTCCTGGCGCTGGTGCGCGCGTGAGCCGTGCATTGTCGCTTGCGCGAATCAGGCGGGCTATCGTGACGGGGGTCGCGTCGAGCACCTCGTGCGGGGGAGAATCGGCGAGGAAAACGGCGTAGGGGTTGAGCTTCGAGACGGGTGCGGTCATCTGGTCTTCCTGTGTTGATCGTTGTCGAATGCCCGGTACTACCTGCCGGTACTTCCTGTTCACGTCCCACTACACATCCGCATCCCCGTCGGCGCCATCATCGCCACGAAGCGCGCATCCTTCCGCAACGCGTCGTACGTCGGGTCGCACGCGAGCCCATTCCAGTCCGGCTCGGCGTCGTGCCGCGCCACGCTCCTGCCAATCCACACAAGCGCCGAATCCGTTTGTCCAAACGCGAGCAGCGCGTGGGCCATGTCGAGCGCCGGAACGTTGCCGGCGCTCTGATCGCGGCGCATCTCCGCGAGGAGCGACTCCGCGTCGCCGCGACGACCCGCCTGCACGTACGCCCAGATCGCGGCACTTCGCACGCCGAGTCCCTTACGCGCCACACGGAGCGCCCGATCAGCCACGCGCGCCGCGCTGTCGGCGTGGCCCGCGAGCACCTCGGCCTCGATCAGATTCACGTACAACCCACTGAACGCCGAGTCGATCGCCAGCCCCTTCGACGCCGCCGCTGCCGCCTCGTCGTACTTCCGCGCATCGAGCAGCGTCCGGCTCAGCGTCTGGTTGGTGACCGCCGTCAACGGATCGAGCGCCTGCGCCATCCTCGCGTGACCCACCGCCTCGGCCACGTTTCCCATCCCCAGCAGCAGCTCCGCGTGCCAGATGTGCACGGTGGGATTCGATGGATCGAGCGACACGCTGCGATCGAGCTCCCGCTCCGCGTCCGCCCAGCGCCACTGATGAACGCGGACATCGCCGAGAGCGAGATGCGCGTCCGCCTGGGTCGAATCGAGCGCGAGCGCCCGGAGCGCATGTTCTTCCGCCAGCGGAATCACGGAATCCGCGCGCGCTCCTCCGTAATCCGGGAGCAGGTCGTACGACATCGCGAGCGCCGCGTGCGCGCGCGCAAACGTAGAATCCGCCGCGATCGCTTGCTGGAAAAACCCGATGGCCTTCCAGAGCGATGGGGCGCCTCCCCACCCGAAGTAGTGCCTGCCCTGCAGGAACAGATCGTAGGCGGAGAGATCACTCGTTCCACGCGGCGCGTGCGCCATTGCGAGTCTCGCCGTTTCCGCGCTGTCCTTCCCCTCGTTCGACAGGGTCGGATACAGCGCCGCGGTGATCGCTTGGGTGAGCTCATCCTGCACCTGAAACACGTCCTTCATCTCGCGCTCGTACGATTCACTCCAGACCGCCAGACCCGTGGCGGTATTCACGAGCTGCGCCGTGACGCGCAGGCGTCCGCCCTCGCGACGAACGCTTCCCTCCAGCACGTTCCCAACGTGCAGCGTCTTGCCCACGCTCTGCGCGCCCACCGATTGGTCCCGAAAGGTGAAGGCGGAGCTGCGCGCCGCGACCTTGAGCCCGGGCACTCGTGCGAGCGCGGTCGTCAGCTCATCGGCCATGCCATCCGCGAAGTACTCGGTCGCCGTATCCTTGCCGACGTTCGCGAACGGGAGCACGGCCACGGAGTGCGGGGCGATCTCGCCATCCGCGATCATCCCAGCCATCGCGCCGATTCCCGCCGCGCTCCTGTTGCGTCTCCCCGCATAGCCGATCGCCACGAGCACCAAAACCGCCGCGGCCGCCGCGAACGGCCACGCCGGAATGCGAGACTTGGGTGTGGAAGCGGTGAACGGAAGCATCGTCCCGCTCGTCGTCACCACTCCCTCGAGCGCGTCGAGGACTTCTTGCGCGGTCTGCGGACGGTCCGCGGGACGTTTCTCTAGAAGCCGGGTGACGAGCGCGGCGAGCGGCGGCGGAGTCGTCGGGCGACGAACGCTCACGGGCGTCGCGATCTCGGCCGCGTGTGCGGCGAGCGTCGCCTGCGCGTTCCGGCCTCCGAACGGTGGCGCGCCCGTGAGCATCTCGTAGGCCATGACGCCGAGCGCATAGAGGTCGGCGCGGCCATCCATGGTTGGGTCCGCCGCGGCCTGCTCGGGCGCCATGTAGGCGGGGGTCCCCAGTGCGATGCCGAGCGACGTGCTCGACGCCATCTCCGCCATCGTCGATGCGGACAGCGCCTTCGCGACGCCGAAATCGGCAACCAGCGCGTGCTGCCTGGCGAACAGCACGTTCTCGGGCTTGATGTCGCGGTGCACGACGCCGTGCTCGTGCGCATAGGCGAGCGCGCCGGCGACGTCGCGCAGCACGCGCACGATTTCCACGAGCGGGAGCTCGCCCACGCGCGACAAGCGCACCCGGAGCGTCTCGCCGTCGATGAACGGCATGGTATAGTAGGGAAGGCCCTCGGTCTCTCCGGCCGTCAGCAGCGGAACGATATGTGGATGCTGCAGCCGCGCCGACATGGCGATCTCGCGCCGGAATCGTTCCACGGACACGGCGTGCGCGAGCTCGGGCGGAAGAACCTTCACCACGACGCTTCGGCTGAGCCTCGTCTCGGTGGCGAGGAAGACGCGCGACATGCCGCCCCCGCCAAGCTCGCGCTCGATGGTGTAATTCGCGCCGAGCGACGCCTGGAGCTGCCCCTTTAGCTGCTCGGATTCCACCGCCGCGCTCCCAAAAAGTTCCGCATCGGTGAAGATATGGAACCGGGACCACTTGAGCCAGCCACGTGTATATCTGTTCACAAGCTGCCCTGCTCCGGCAGGGCCAAAGGATCTCACTCGTACTCTCAGGGACATCGTCAACCAGGCGGAATCGTATGACTAAGCTCCTTGGACTATTCGCGATCGCTCTCACTCTCCCTGCCGCCGCCCTCGCGCAGCGGCGCGGGAATGACGGGCAGCAACAGGACCGCGGTCAGCGCGGTTCAGGGAACGCGCACGCCGAGTCACGCGGCGATCGCGGCAATGGCGGCCGCTCCGGCGATCGCCACCAGCAGCAGAGCTACGGTTCGCGGCCGGGGTATCGCGATCGCTCGGGCTCCGGCTTCGGGCAGCGCAATGAGTCGCGCAACAACTCCGGCTCGTATCGCAATGAGCGCAGTCAGCCCTCGTATCGGAACGAGCGCAGTCAGCCCTCGTATCGCAACGAGCGCAGTCAGCCCTCGTATCGCAATGAGCGCAGTCAGCCCTCGTATCGCAATGAGCGCAATCAGCCCTCGTATCGCAACGAGCGCAGTCAGCCCTCGTATCGCAACGAGCGTTCGTACGGCGGCAATTTTCGCCCCGATCGGGATACACGCTATCGCGTCGACAACGACAGATACCGTGGCGACCGCGGCTATTATCGTAACTCGCCGAGCTATCGCGTGGGCTACGGCTTTCGCGGCGGGTTCTCGCACGATTTCATCGGACCGAGTCACGTGTGGCGCCTTGAAGGCGGCGGGCGCGATCGGTTCTTCTTTCGCGGTTTCAACTTTCGCGTTGCCGCGTATGACTACCCGTACGCGGATGGCTGGTACTGGGATCGCGACAACATCATCATCTACGATGATCCCGACAATGCGGGTTGTTACCTGGCCTTCAACACTAGACTCGGCACCTACCTGCACGTGACGTTCGACGGCGGATACTGAACGCAACGCCTGTTATTTGATCGACAACGGGATCCGCAGCACGCGGATCCCGTTGTCGCATCAAGACTTCTTTGTTGTGAAAACGAGTACCGTGCGCAGCGGCGTGCATGGTTAGTGCGTTTTGAGACGGTAGAGTCCTCATCCCGTCAATCAAAATCCCATGCAAAATCTCATTCGATCGTTGTGCGTCCTCGCGCTTGCCCCCGCAATGGCTATCGCGCAAGGGGGAACACCGCCCCACGAGGCGCCGCATCCGGCAGCGCGCCCAGCGCCAGCGAGCAAACCGGCCGCGCGCAAGCCAGCTGCTCATCAGCAGCCACAGCGGCCTGAGGTGGGTGGCGGGCACATCCCGAGTCGAGGCCCGGCGCCGGTGCACACGGCTCCGCGCACGCAGCCCGCGCGCACCACGCCCGCTGCCCGACCTACGTATCGCGATCAGCCCAACCATCCCGCGGCGCCGCACGTCCACGTCACGAACAATACATGGGTCGGCCACAGCACCGGGCGGGGCGACGCACACTACCATCTCGCCCAGCCGTGGGAGCATGGCCACTTCACCGGCCCGATTGGCCCGCAGCACGTCTGGCGGCTCGGCGGCGGCGTGCGCGACCGCTTCAACGTCGGTGGCTATTTCTTCACCGTCGCGCCTTACGACTATGACGATGTGAGCGACTGGCTCTGGGACAACGATGACATCGTCATCTACGATGACCCGGACCACATCGGCTGGTACCTCGCCTACAACGTGAGACTCGGCACCTACGTCCACGTGGAATTTCTGGGCGAGTGATCCTACGGAAGTTCGTTCGGTGTGGCGCGCCCGACAACGATCGTGATGTTGTCGGTGCCGCCACCGTCGAGCGCGTCCTGTAGCAGCTGCTCGCACACCTGCCTCGCCGACGTCATCGTCGCGAGGCGTTCGGCGATCCGTTCGTCGCTCACGTGCTTCGTGAGCCCGTCGGTGCACAGCAAGTGCACATTCCCCCAATCCGCGCGCAGCCGCGTGATCACAGGCTGCGTCGACTCGCCACCGAGTGAGCTCGAGAGCACGTTCTTGAACTGCGACCGTTCGGCGATCGCTCGCGTGAAGATGCCCTGGTCCATCAGCTCCTGCGCGATCGTCTGGTCGCGCGTCACCTGCGTGAGCAACCCGTCGCGATAGAGATAGTAGCGAGAGTCGCCGACCTGCAGGAGATAGTACCATGGCCACACGCCTATCCAGAGCGTCAGCGTCGTCGCCATGCGAATGTCATCGCCCTCCGCACTCGCTTGCTGAACGATGGCGTGATGACAGTGCAACGCCGCATCCTGGAGCGAACCGGTCATCGATCCATCAGCCGCCGCCGAGCGATCGTAGCAGTCCAGGCTACTCACGACGTATCGGGTCGCCGTTTCGAGCGCGATTGCGCTTGCCACCTCGCCGCCGGTCGCGCCGCCAACCCCGTCAGCCACCATCGCCATGAAGGCGACCCGCTGATCGTCGAGCGGCAGGCGATCGGTCTCGGAAAGATTGGTATCGACTATCTGCACGCGTCGATGCACGGCCGCCAGCAGATAGTGATCCTCGTTCTTCGCGCGCACCTTCCCGCGATCTGAGACGCCGAATACATCGATCTCGTCGTCGCGCGGCTTTCGCTCGCGCACGACGTTCCTCGACGTTCCGTTGCGCAGCTCTGCGATGCTATCTGGTGGTGGCGGCATGTGAAGGTATATTGACGCTTGGGGAGCATCCTCGATGCTTCACCATACGAGCCTCGAGCCGGCACCGCAACTCGGTCCGTGCCGGCGCACGCGCACGCGCTCTCGCGTCCACCTTCCGCGCCCGAGGCACACCGTGATTGGTCGCTCGACCTCCGCACTGGCGCTCGCCGCGCTCCCGATCTTCACGCCTACCCTCCTAGCGCAGAGTCCGCCTCAGATTCCTCTCGTTACGGGTCTCACGATCGTCTCCGCCCTGCACTTTCCGGAGGGCGATCGCGAGAACATCGTGCTGGTGACCGATGCGTCGAGCGCTGGGGTGCGCTACAGCTGGCGCTACGTGCAGCATGGGGGAACCGACGCCTCGCATCTTCCCGAGCGAGCCGAGTTGCGACGATTCGTTCGCGCGAGCGATCTGGCGGGTGCGCCACGCCTCGATGCCGTCTTTCCCAGCAACGCCCCTGAGGAATCCCCGGGCTTCACCGCCTTCTCCATCTCGCGCGCGGCGTATCAGAAGTTGCTGGCCGAAAAGCAGATTCCCTACACCATCACGACGGTCGAGGGCGCCGGTGGGCTCGGGAAGCTGGGAGGCATGTTCGCGTCGCGCATGACCATGCGCGGCACGCTCTCGCTCCCGTCCGCACAGCCGGAGCCCATTTCCGTGCTCGTGAACGGCGTACGCACCAATCTCCCCGCGCTTCGACTCAAGGGGTCGTTCGCCCTGCAGAACGAAAAGGACGTGATGGACATGTGGGTGCTCGCGGACAGCACACACCCGCTGATCCTTCGCGTGGTCGATGGAACGGATGTGCTGCAGACGGTTCGAATCGACCTGCCGACGAAGGATTTGGCCGTCGAGGACGAGTTGAAAAAGTTGTGTCGCGCGGAGCTTCCGGGGATCTACTTCGCGTTCAACAGCGCGGCACTCGACCCCGCTTCGGAGCCCGCGCTCGGCGCGGTGAGCCAGCTGCTCACGAAACATGCCGACTGGACGTTCGCGATCGAGGGACACACTGACAACATCGGCGGCGACGCCGCGAACCAGGTCCTCTCGACGCAGCGCGCGGAGTCCGTTCGCGCCGCGCTCGTCGCTCGCTACCACGTCGCGCCCGCGCGGCTGCGCTCGGCCGGCTTTGGCGCGACGCGGCCGCGCGAGCCGAACACCACCATTGAAGGACGCGCGCGCAACCGGCGCGTGGAGCTCGTGCGCCCGTGCGCAAAATGAACGCTCGATTCTGACAACTGGAGATCAGTCATGTCCCAGGCTTTTCGTATCGCCGCTACTGTGGTTGCATCGAGCGTGTTGGTGTTTGGCGTATCTGCGTGTAAACGCGCCGAGAAGGCGACGGCCGACAACACAAAGAGCCCGGCGGGGAAACCCGCGCCGATGCCGAAGGTGCAGTACAGTCGCGCGCCCTGCGATTGGATCACGCGCGCGGAAGCGGAAAAGGTGCTCGGCGAGCCGCTGGTCAGCGATCCGCAGCGTATCAGAAGTGCGGAGAACCCGATCCCCCAGGCGGACGGCGACGGCTGCGCGTACGAGTTGAAGCAGACCTCGCAGTTCGCGAAGAGTAGGATCGCGATCGACATCGTAATCGACGACCCCGGCGTGATCCAGACGGGATTCTCGGGCGTGCCCGACGTGCAGAAGGTGTTCAAGGGCAAGGAATCGAAGGGCGATTCGCTCGTGAAGGGGCGCTGGGACTACATGAGCGATCTGCCCGGCGGAATCACCATGGCGCGCGAGGGACGCATCGTCGCGCAGGTCAACGCGTACGGTGAGGGCGACAAGGGGATAAAGCTGGCGGAGGCGATCATGGACAAGATCGCCGACGTTCCGTTTGCGCAGGATTCAAACGATCTCACGGTGCCGGCGAGCGATCCGGATCCCTGCACACTAATCACGAGGCAGGAAGCGGAGGCGGTGCTCGGTCCGCTCACGATGGCGCCCTACCGGTCGCGCGAGTCGTCGGCACTTGCGCACGCGAGCGGCGCGAGCTGCTCGTACTTCACGGGGAAGCATCGCGCGCTCGTGGTCACGCCCACGTACAGCAACGGTGCGATGCAGTACAAGATGACGGCGGGCGTGGGCAACCTAACCTCGAGCAAGCTCGGAGGCGCGCAAGCCCCGGATACGCTCGAGGGAAAGTGGGATCAGATCTCGAAGGGTCCGCTGGGCTCACTGGTCTTCCTCAAGGGTGACAAGATGGTGGACATGCAATTCAAGTCGTCGCCCACCGATTACGATGGCGCGGTGAAGCTCGCGCAAGCCGCCGCAGGACGGCTATGACACTCACATCATCACGGGAAGAGGCATGAAGACTTCGATCATTCTGACTGCGGCGATCGCATCGACGCTCGCCGCCGGACCAGCGACGACGGGGCGCGTGACGGTGACCGGTGGCCCGAATGCCGGCACGTACAATCTCGATGCCGCGGCGTCGTGCGAGTTCAGCAAGGAGAAGGCTCCGGCACCGAATCACTCCTTCTACATCATGCTCGGTGCGCCGAATGCGAACGGTCGCACGATCAAGGACCCGAAGGTGATGACGGTGATGTATCTGCGCGTGCCCGACGCGGACCGCCGCATTCCCGTCTCTCAGTTTTGGACGGCCTTCGTCTTCGGCGACCCTTCGCACGGAACGAGTTACACAGTTGAAACGCGACCAGGAGAAAAGAATCCGGGGGGAAGCGGGAGTGTGACGATCGCGCAGCATGGAGAGGCGGCCACCGTGACCTTCGATGCAAAGACCGCGGCTGGAATCGAGTTCAAGGGAGCAATACAGTGCACGGACGTGCTCCGTGATTGATGGATTATCGCCGCCGTAGCTCCTCGTGATCGACGCCCTTTGCAATCAGGATGACATGAGATCGGACTTCCGCCTTCGGGCGATCGGGATGACCGCGGTATGCGCAACGCTCGTGATGTTTGCGTGCGGCAAGAGCGGATCTTCTGGCGGAGGCGCGAAGAGCTCGGACGGCGCGAAGGCGACTGGCAAAGTATCGGGACTCAAGTACGCACCCAGCGTCGCGGTAATGGAGCACGGTGAAGGGCTCGCGGCGCTCAAGGAAATCAGCACGAACGGCGATTTGCTCCTGTTTGCGGGCAACAACAGCACGATCGCGGCGCTACGTCCCGGATCCGTGCTGCTCATCAAGGGGTTGCTCGCGAAGAAAGTCCTCGCGGTCGGGGAAGATGACGGCGACATCGGCGTGCTCACCGAGCCGGCGTCGATCACCGACGTCGTGCAGGAGGGTCATCTCGAGTACGACTATCCAGTGCGTTTTTCTACAGGCGGAGTTGTGAACACGGCACTCAACCCTGAAGCGGAGAGTGCCCACGACGGGTTCGCGAGCGACCTCCTCGTGCAGACGGCGCATGCTGCCGCCCCGCCGGATGCATCCGAAGCACCGACCGCGGCGCTGACGAAGACCTTTGTCGTCAAGGATTGGACGGTCGAAGTCACCGCGACGCCGGGGGACGACAGGGTGAACCTGAAGGTGAAGGCATCGCGGGAGGGGAACGGCTTCAAGGCGACGGTCATCGGCGATGGCTATCTGCAGAACTTCGACGCAGGTGGCGATCTCACGGTCGAGCATGGAAAGGTCGAGCAGCTGCAGATGATCAACCGCAAGCTCAACGGGACGATGAACTTCACGTGGAGCGTGAAGCTCGATGTCGCCGACCGCCCGTTTCAGAGCGTGAAAATCGATATCCCTGTGATGGTGAACATTCCGCTGGCGCCGATGCTTGGCGGCCTCCCCTTCTTTCTCGTGATCGATGGCGCCGTGCTCATCAAGCCCGGCTTCGGTGCGGCGGAAGAGATCAGCTACGGCGAGTTTCGAATCACCTACGATGGCACCCAGCGATTCAAGATCCACGAGGGCACCGTGGACCCCGAGGGGAACGTCAGCGGCACCATCGAGCTCATGAAATGGGACAACTACTCGAAGGTTGCGCCCGTGGGACTCGTCGTTGCATTCGCGGCGCCCAAGATCGAGCTGACGTTCGGCATCAGCAAAGCACTCAAGACCCTGAGCGATTTCGACAAGCCGGCCGAGAAGGCGGACAAGATGTTCGACATGCTCGGACGCAAGGTGTTCGGCAACGATGCGATGGACAAGCTCAAGGATGTCAACGTCGAGAAGGCGCTCGATGTGATCAAGGGAAATGAAGCGTCCGCCTCCTTCGAGCTCGTCTCCTCGTCCGGCACCTCGGCCGGTGTGCTCTCATGGGGACCCTGCCAGCAAACCGACATCTACATCTCGGCCACCGTCGCCGCCAATGCGAAGCTCATGGGCAACAGCGCCGGAGAGGCGAAGAAAGAGCTGTGGAAAAAGCACATTCATGCGTCGCATCCGGATGGGATGAACTGCACGTGAGGTGAGCGGCGCGACGCGCCATTCTTGCGCGCCACGTATTCGTTTCGTCATCATCCTGCATGATGACATCGCGATTTGTCCTGCCAGTCGCGGCCACGCTTGCGCTCGCCCAGTCTCCCTCGGCCGCAGCGCAGGCGCGGGACAGCACTCTCAGCGGCTTCCCAGCGCTGGCCACCGACGTTGTCTTCACGACGCTCGCCTTCTCGCCCGGGGCTGCAACGCAGGCCGGGCTGCATGATTGGACCGATCCCTACACGGGCCGGCGGGCGCACCTGGATTCCCTGCTGGACAGCTTCTCGCCCGAGGCGATCGCGAAGCAACGCGCGTACTACATGGGCGTCCAGACCCGTCTCGCCGCACTCGATCGGGCGCACCTCGATCCGCAGACACAGGCCGACTACGACCTCGTCGCCAACGCTGCCGCGTTCGCGCTGTTCGAGCTCACGAAAGAGCGCTTCCACCAGTACAAGCCGCAGATGTACGCCGAGAACCTCGGCAACGCGCTGTTCGCGAACATTTCGCTCGAATACGCGGACAAGAACACGCGGGCGGCCGACCTCACCGCGCGCGTGGCACGCGTGCCCGGATTCCTCGCCGTCGCGCGACGGAATCTCCGCGCGACCAACGAGATCTACACCCGGGTGGGGATCGAGGAGACCGACGGAGTCAGCGCGCTCGTGAAGGACATGGGCGCGGAGTTCACGCGGGGCACGCCGTCCGCGGCTCGATACGATCGCGTCGCGACTGCGGCAATCGCGGCGCTCGCCGAGTTCGATCGCTTCATCAAGGATACGCTCACGAAGCGTGGCACGGTCGACTGGCGCTCGGGTGTCGGCCTGTTCAACGCGAAGTGGAAGTACTCGCTCGCGGTCTCGCTCACGCCGGATGAAGAGCTCCGCATCGCGGAAGACAGCATGCGCAACACGCGGGCGGCGATGCTCGCGCTCGCGCGTCCGCTGCACGACGAGTGGTTTCCCACCCACAAGCACACGGGCGATTCGACCGCGGTCCTGAACGCAATCGTGAGCGAGACGCTCGCGCGGATCGGCGCGGAGCACGCGAATCGCGACTCGATCCTCGAGCAAGCGAAAAGCGACGTGGCGGCGCTCACGCGCGTCGTACGCGATCAGCGGACGGTGTCACTGGATTCATTCCCCAATCTGAAGGTGATCCCTACACCGGAGTTCATGCGCGGAGTGTACGGGGTCGCCGGCGCCGTATTTGCTCCTCCGCTCAATCCCGACCTCGCGACGTTCTTCTGGGTGACGCCGATTCCGGCGGCGTGGACCAGCGAGCGTGCGGATTCCAAGCTGCGCGAGTACAACACGTACAAGATGCTCGACCTCACGATGCACGAGGGAATACCCGGACACGTCGTGCAGGGCGCCTATGCGAATCTGCTGACGCCGGAGTGGCGCCGCCTGCTGCGGGGGGTGGGCGCGAACACGCCGTATGTCGAGGGTTGGGCGGTGTACGGCGAGCACGTGATGATGTACGATGCGCACGTCGATGGAGGTGATTCCGTGAAGATGAAGCTCACGGATCTCAAGGGAATGCTGCGCATCTACACGAACGTGATCATCGACATCCGCTTGCACACGCGGAACATGCCCGGCGACTCGGCGGTCGCGTTCATGATGCGCGATGCATTCCAGGAGCGGCCGGAGGCCGAGGCGAAGCTGCAGCGCGCGCAACTGGACTACGTGCAGCTCAACGCCTATTTCGCCGGCGTCGAGGAATGGACGCGTCTACGCCAGGACGTGCAGAAGCGTGATGGCAGCAATTTCAACCTTTGCCGCTTCCACGACACGGTGTTGCTCTACGGTGCGTTGC
>DATHJR010000113.1:0-3975 GCA_035286525.1 Gemmatimonadaceae bacterium
CATCGGTGGACGCGTCGTAGAGCTTCATGAACGAGATCGGTCCCGAGGCGACGCCGGTGGTGGAGCGCACCATGGCGCCTTTGGGACGCAAGCGCGAAAAAGAGAACCCCGTGCCGCCGCCCGACTGGTGAATGAGCGCCATCGAGCGCAGCGTGTCGTAGATGCCCGTTTGACCGTTGGAGAGCGAGTCGTCTATCGGCAGAACGAAGCAGGCCGAGAGCTGACCGAGGGGGCGGCCGGCGTTCATGAGCGTGGGCGAGTTGGGCACGAAGCGCCGCTCGGTCATCAACCGGTAGAACTCATCCGCCACCGCGCCCGTCGCGCCCTCGCTCGCGCCATACCGCCGATCCGCCTCCGCAACCACCGTAGCGACTCGCCAGAACAGATCTTCCGGCTGCTCCGTGGGCGCTCCCGTCTTGTCCTTTATCAGGTACCGCTTCTCGAGGACAATCCGTGCATTCTTGCTGAGAGCTGCCGGTGCGGCGGGGCGTGCGGGATGGGGCATGATGGGATTTCTCCTTGTCAAAACGGGACGCCGAAATATAGCGGAATCAGGGGGATAGCTTGCGGGGCAGCGGCGGAGAAAGTCGGAGAAAAATCCGGCGCGATAGCGTGGGGGGAGGAGAATACGGGGGATCGTGATTCCGCGCAAGGCGCTCTGTAAAACCTTTTTGTACAATGAGTTACGCTATCCACATCACAAATGCGAAGTGCGCGTCAGTCATCAACAATCCCTCCACAATGCCCCGCGCCCGCGCACGTCTCGCATCGGTTACCTCGCGTTTCTCCGCTCTTCCGAAACCGCCCAAAGCTCGACGCAGTATGCGCTTCTGAAGTAACAGGGCTGTGCTCGCCACGCTCGATTCTCCACACCATTTCCCCTTTGGCGTCACACCATCTGCGCTTTCACCTTGCCCGCTTTCACGTGCGGATGAGCGGGTGTTTTCCTGCCCGGTATTCCTCCTGCAGCGACAGATAACTCTCCGTCGTGCGACGGATTCGCGCCGCGATCTCCGACGTCGCATCGCGCGCCACTCGCGCTGGCACCCCCAGCACGACGGACCGCGGCGGAATGCGCATTCCCTCGCGACACACCGCCCCCGCTCCCACGAGCGACCCTGCGCCCACCACGACCCCATTGAGCAGGATCGCACCCATCGCGATCAAGCAGTCATCCTCGACCGATGCCCCGTGCAGCACCGCGCGATGCCCGATCGACACGCGCGCCCCAATCACCATCGGGTACCCCCTGTCGACGTGGAGCACCGCGCCATCCTGAACGTTCGTGTCCGCCCCGATCGAGATCGGCGCACTGTCCGCTCGAATCACCGCCGTCGGCCACACGGAGACGCGTGCGCCCAGAGTGACGTCGCCGATCACCGCCGCAAGCGGATGAATGAAAACGCTGGAATCGATGCTCACGAAGACGCTGCCGGATGAAGGAAAGCCTCAGAAAGCGAAGCCGAGACGAACGTACAGGGTGGCGGAGGCCACGCTCTGGCCGGAGTGATTCACGACGGGCGCAGCCACGCCGATTCGAAGAAGGTACGGCACATCGTACGGCACCGCGAGATTGATTCCGAGCTCCGCGCCGGCGGACGCGATCCAGTGATCCGCGATCGTGCCCGGTACGCCAAAGCCGCCGCTCGCGCTCCCCGCGTCACCGAACACGGAGAGCGAGGTGCGATCGAGGAACAGCGGCCACATTCCGAGCCCGCGCTCGGGTCGCGTGAATGGCAATCTGTACTCGAGCGAGCCCGCCACGATGTGCGTGCCACTCTCTATTCCCACCGGGAACCCGCGCACACCGAAAGTTCGGCGCGAGGCGAGCGAGACACCCGGCAGCGTGGCGATGTTCGCCCCGCTCGCGCCTCCCAAGTCGAACTCGTTCTGCTCGGTGCCGTCGGAGATTCCAGCGGCCGCACGCGCGGCGATCACGTGACGCGCGAATGCTCCCACGTCGATCGACTTATACGCCGCCAGGGACGCCGAGACGTTTTTCGCTGCCACGGGTCCGCTCCCCTCGAGCCACTTCACCCGCCCCGTGGCCGAGATCGACACGCCATCCTCCGGTGAGATCGAGAGCGTGGCCTGCTGGATGTTCGTCCATCCGGCGGATGACGACGCGATCCAGTAACGACGCGACGGATTTTCGAGCCCCACGATGTGGCCGATCAGCGGCGCTGGATCGGTCGTGTAGTCGCGCTGCTCGAGCGTGCCGAACAGCGATAGGAAAGCGTTCGTGCGCACGCGCGGCCGGCTGAACGTGAATCCGACATCGAAGTCACGGGTGCGGCGAAACAAGTCTCCCACGAACGCGCCGCTGCTGTCCAGCGCGCGATACGCATCCCAATACTGATTCACATCGGCCTGAATCACGGGCTGCCCGAGCCCCGCGTAGCTGTACGATGCCTGGACCGTGTGCTGGCCATGCACGAAGTCGATCAGCAGCTGCGCCTCGTACGCATGTCGCCCGACGATGTCATTCCCTGTGGTGTACGCACCCGCGGTGTAGTCGCCGAATTCATTCTGGCCGATGAGCGGGAGCCAGAAGCGCGGGAGGAGCGAGCGCCAGGGCGAATAGCCGTGTGCCGCGGCGGTGCTCGTGTCGGTTGGCGGCAGCGCCGGCATCGTGTCGGCCCTCGCGGCGCGCGCCGAGCCACCCGCGGGCCCCTCCAGCGTTCGCCCGAGCAGTGCGACGCCGAGGTGAAATCCATCGTGCTCCCATCGCACGGCGGCCAGCGAGAGCCCATCGGGCGAGATCGTCGGCCAGAACACGCCCGTCGTCGCATCCGTGAGACGCACGCTCGCGCCGCCCTCTGGGCGCACCGCGTACAGCTGCGAGATGCCCGTGCGATCGGACGCGTATACGACCGCCGCGTCATCGGTCGCCCACTCCGCCTGCGAGTTCGAGGCGTGATCGCGCGTGAGCGACTGCAGCACGTGGCCGAGCGTGTCGAGCACCACGATCTCGGTGATTCCGCCGCGCGTCCATCGAGTCGCCGCGATGCGGTCGCCATGCCGCGACCACTTCGGCTCGGCCCACTGGGTATCCGGCGAGGCGCTCGTGAGTGTGCGTATCGAGGATCCGTCCGGGCGAACGCGCACGAGCACCGTGGTCGAGGGCGACGACTGCACGGCGACGAGCTCGCCGTCGGCGCGCGCATCCACTTCGGCGAGCCGCGCACCGTGCGTCAGGCGGGTGACGTGTCCGTCCTTTTCGAGATACAGATCGGAGAAGTCTCGATACGAGTCGACCAGATCGAGCTGCGAGTAGACCACCGAGCCGTCGCGCAGCGGCGCATTCGGCGAAACGCCGTTGCGCCGCGACAGCCGCTCGATCGCTCCATCCGCGCGCATCCGCTCCAGCGCCGGAGTCTGTTTTCCGTTGGACGCCACGTAGAGCAGCGATCCGTCGTTCGCCCAGCGCGGATAGCCGACGAAATAGCCATCGGTGGTCACGTCGCGCCACCCATCCATCGGCAACCGTTCCGGGGCTGCCGCGGCCACCGCGCTGTCGCGCCACTCGCGCCACGCATCGCTGAACGAGATTCCGAATCCCTGCCTCGCCATGTAATTCAGGCGGAACGGGATCGTCGCGCCGCTGGACGTTTCGATGAATTTTCCGATCGACTCGGCGCCTCGCGTGCGCGCGAGAGAATCCAGAAACAGCGCGCCCTCACCGTACGCGCTGTCGCCGTTGGGGTACCGCGTAGTCGCGAGACTCCACTTGTCGATGCCGAGCATCCCGCTCGTGCGCGCGGTCGATGCCACGATCATCTGCTCGTAGGTGCCGTCGACGCGACCGAAGCCCGTGAGGTCGCTTTCGAAATAGACGGCAAGGCCTTCGATCACCCATCCCGGCTCGAACTGATTCGGAAACAGCGCCGGAGATCGGCCGAAGATGTGCTGCGCGACGCTCCACCATCCGCGAGTGCGATCGAGATGGAAGACGTGCGTGAGCTCGTGCGTGAT
>DATHJR010000114.1:0-4582 GCA_035286525.1 Gemmatimonadaceae bacterium
TCTTCGAACAGCGACTGCGGAAGAAAAAGAGGCACCCCGCCCGCTGCTAACGCGAGCCAGCCGTATCGCCCCTCAAGTCCGGTGACGAGGGTGAGATCGTGCGCGAGCAGCAGTCCGCCGGATGGTATCATGATGCAGAGCACGCCCAGCACGAGCCCGATCGCGAGGAGCCGCACAGTGAACTGCTCACGACCGAGGCCGACGTATGACCACGGCGCGTGATCGACCCACCGCAGCATGATGTAGTGAGCGAGCCACACGTCGACCAGCAGAAGCCCCCAACTCTCCACTTGGGCCGCAGCGTAGTCTGCAGGTCGCACATACGACGTGAATACTGTCGATGCAGTGGTGAATGTCAGAAGGAGCCCGACAAACAGCAGCACGCGCCAACCAGCGCGCGCCTTCCCCTCGGCGGTGAAGAAGATTCCGCGAACCGTCAAGTGAGGGCGCGTGGCGCACGGGTTGGAGAGACGATCGCCGCAACCACCACCTTGCAGAGATCCGCGAGAATGAACGGCGCGGTGCCCATCGCGGCGGCGCGTTCGAGACTTCCCGTGAGCAGCTCGAGCTGCGCGACGCCGCCGACGTAGAGCGTCGAGATGCCGAGGAACGCGGCGAGCAGTCGTCCGCCGAACCCGGGGAAGTGGCGCACAACGAGCCCGGCAATCGCCGCGGCGGCGGGCGCCGCGAGGAGGTAGCCGCCCGTGGGGCCGATGAGCCGCAGCACGCCCGGCGCGCCGATGGGCGCGAACACTGGGAGCCCGAGAGCCCCGGCGAAGAGATAGAGCACCATACTCGACGCTCCAGCGACCGGGCCGAGGCACATGCCCGCGAGCACCACCGCGAGCGGCTGCAGCGTGAAGGGCACGGGCGTTCCCGGAATCGGGATCGCGATCTGCGCGGCCAGCGCCATCGTGGCGGCGAAACCGATCACGCCGACGACGGTGAGCTGGCGATCGCGCGCGGCGACGGAAGTCTGACTCGTCATGACATTCTCTCCACGCTCAATGCGACAGCGTTTCCGCCGCCTAGACAAAGTGTCGCGAGCCCCGTGTGAGCGTCGCGATCCCGCATGGCATACAGCAACGTTGTCAGCACTCGCGCGCCGCTCGCCCCAATCGGATGTCCGATCGCGACCGCGCCGCCGTTCACATTGACGCGATCCCAGTCCCAGCCGAGCGCCGCTCCATCCGCGAGCGCCTGCGATGCGAACGCCTCGTTCGCCTCGATGAGATCGTAGTCTCCGATCTTCGCATTCGTCTGCTTCATGAGATTTTGTACCGCTACGATGGGAGCAAAGAACAGGTCGCGCGGCTCGCCGCCGCCGGTCGCGTAACCGGTGATCTTCGCCAGCACCGCGAGCCCGTGCGCCTTCGCGAATCCGAGGCTCGTCACGACGAGCGCCGCGCCACCATCGTTGAGCCCCGGGGCGTTCCCCGCGGTCACCGTCAGCTCGCTCGCCGACATGTCCTTGGGCGCATCGTTCGGGAACGCCGGACGCAGCTTGCCGAGCTGCTCGAGCGACGTGTCGCGACGCGGCGACTCGTCCGTGCTGATCACCGTCGGCCCCTTCTTTCCCGGAATCTCTACCGGCGCGATCTCATCGCAGAAGCGTCCCGCATCCATCGCGGCGATCGCCTTGCGATGCGACTCGAGTGCGAACAGATCCTGCTGCTCGCGCGTGATCCCCGCCTTCTTCGCCGTATACTCGGCGTGGCCTCCCATGTGCACGTCGCAGAAGGAGCACCAGAGACCATCCTTGATGAGCCCATCGGCCAAGGTCTGATCGCCGAACTTCACGCCGCCGCGCAAGCCGGATGCATAGAAGGGCGCGTTCGACATCGACTCCATTCCGCCCGCGACGACGGCGCTCACGTCGCCCGCGCGAATGCTCTGGGCCGCGAGCATCACGGCCTTGAGCCCCGACCCGCACACCATGTTCACGGTGAGCGCGGGCACCGTTCCCGGAATCCCCGCGGCGATTGCGGCCTGGCGGGCGGGCGCCTGCCCCACCCCGCCCTGCAGTACGTTGCCGAGAATCACGTCTTCGACTGACGAGACGTCGATCCCCGCGCGCGCGATCGCCGCGCGAATCGCCACGGCTCCCAGCTCCGGCGCGCGCAGCGGCGCGAGCCCGCCAAGGAAGCGGCCAACGGGCGTGCGGGCAGCCGAAACGATTACCGGGGTGCGGTCCGAGCCTTCCATTCAGAGTTCCGCGAGCGGGTGAGGCGCGCCGGCGAACACCGGCCGCCCTCAAAGCTACAGCCCGTTCTGCGGTGGTTGTAGTGCGCCGGCCGGTTGCAGCGCGCGCGTCGCGATCTCGGCCCGCAACCGCTCGACCAGCGCGTCGACCGCGATGATTTCCTGCTTCTTCTCGGAGCCGCGAAAGCGCAGCGCCACCGTACCCGCCTCGGCCTCGCGCTTCCCGATGATCGCCATGTAGGGCACCTTCATCTTTGAAGCGGTCTTGATGCGCTCGCGATAGTCCTCGCGATTCTCGGCGTCGAAGCCGGCGCGGATCCCCGCGGCCTCGAGCTTGTGCGCGAGCTCCGATGCCGCGACGCCGACATCCGGAGTGATCGGAATGACGGAGATCTGCTCCGGCGCGAGCCAGAGTGGGAACGCGCCCGCGTAATGCTCGATGAGCCCGCCCACGAACCGCTCCATCGAGCCGACGAGCACGCGATGCAGCATCACGGGACGGTGCGCGCTGTTGTCCGCACCGATGTACTCGAGCTGGAAGCGTTCGGGCAGATTGAAGTCGAGCTGCACCGTTGGTCCCTGCCACTTGCGTCCGATCGCGTCGATGAGCTTGAAGTCGAGCTTCGGACCGTAGAACGCGCCGCCGCCCTCATCGATGGTGAACGTCTGGCCACGCGCGGTCAGCACGTCCGAGAGCGTCCTGATCGCGCGATCCCACGTCTCTACCGTCCCCAACCCGTTCTCGGGACGCGTCGCGAGCTCTATGGTGTACGGATAGCCGAAGACGGCGAGCATCTCGTGCACGAGATCGAGCAGCCGCTCGATCTCGACAGGCACCTGCTCGAGCGTGCAGAAGACGTGCGCGTCATCCTGGGTGAAGCCGCGCACGCGCAGCATTCCGTGGAGCACACCGCTCCGCTCGTACCGGTACACCGTCCCGAACTCGGCGTAGCGAATGGGCAGGTCGCGGTACGAGCGCTGGCGCGACTGGTAGATGACGATGTGCCCGGGGCAATTCATCGGCTTTGGGCGGAAAAACTGCCCCTCGACATCGATCGGGCCGAACATGTTCTCCTTGAACGTCTGGAGATGTCCGGAGATCTCGAAGAGCTTCTCGTTCATGATGTGCGGCGTGTAGACGATATCGTAGCCGTGGCGGAGGATGAGCTCGCGCTCGAAGTCCTCGATCTCGCGCCGAATGACGCCGCCGTTGGGATGCCAGAGAATCAGCCCGGCGCCCACGCGCGAATCGGTGGAGAACAGATCGAGCTCTCGGCCCAGCGTGCGATGATCGCGCCGCTTGGCCTCCTCAATTCGATGCAGGTAGGCCGCGAGATCTTCCTTGTTCCACCACGCGGTTCCGTAGATGCGCTGGAGCATTTGGCGATGCTCATCGCCGCGCCAGTACGCTCCCGCCGTGTGGAGGAGCTTGAAGTGCTTGATGCGCGACGTGTCTGGAACGTGCGGCCCGCGACACAGATCGATGAACGGCCCATCCGTGTACGTGGAGATCACCTCATCTTCGCCGAGCTCGGAGAGCCGCTCGAGCTTCAGCGGGTCATCGATGAATTTCCGCTGGGCGCCCGCGCGATCGACCTCCTCGCGCACGAACGGAAACTTCTCGTTCGCGGCGCGGCGCATCTCATCCTCGATCTTCGTGAGATCTTCGGGCGTGAACGGCTCGGCGACTTCGAAATCGTAGTAAAAGCCATCCTCGATGGCGGGACCGAATCCGATCGCGGCCTTGGGGTGCAGGCGGCGCACCGCCGTCGCGAGCAGATGCGCGGCCGAGTGGCGAAGGACGTCGAGCGAGCGCTCGTCCTTTTCGGTAAGCACACGAAAAGCGCCGCTCTCGCGCAGCGGCGTCACGAGATCCTGCACCGAGCCGTTCAGCTCGACGGCAACGGCGGCCCGCAGCAGCCCGGCGCCGATCGCGGCGACGACATCGCGCGGAAGCGTACCGTACGCGACCGTGCGTATCGATCCGTCTGGAAGCGTGAGGGTCAGCTCGTCGGAAGGTCTGTCGATCATGCGTGTGTGGTGGGTCCTTCGGAGGTGGCGCGAAGCGGTTAAACTATGGTGGTGCATGGCCTTCTTCTTGCACCCGCACGCGCCTCGGCCTCTGCCAAGTTATCCTTCCAATCGTACCTCCGCCACAGGCCTCGTCATGAAGAGGATTCGCTTGCAGGACGACGATCCATCCATCGGCGGCATCGCTGCCGGCGTCACCCTCGGCGCGCTCGCTGGATTCGTCGTCGGAATTGTAGTCGCGCAGAAAGTCGGCGGCCTCGCCGGACTCTCCGCGAGCATTCGTGAACGCTTCGATACGCTCACACATCGTGGCGACGACACCGAGTCGTTGGACGACGAAGAGTTCGAA
>DATHJR010000115.1:0-2032 GCA_035286525.1 Gemmatimonadaceae bacterium
CCGACCCGCGAAGTTGTGTCCGTCGGGTTCGAGGCGAATCGTGTCGCGCGCACTGACGAGCGCCACGGCATCGAGCACGGCGGAAGCGCGACCGCGGATGACGAGCGTCGTTCCTCGCGGCACGCGCACCGTCTCCCCGGCCGGAACCGGTTCGGCGGCGCGCCCCAGATACGCCGGATAAATCGCGCGAATGGCAACGTCGCCAACGAACGGCCGGTCTGTTACGCGCACGGTCACCGTGTCCGTCTGCGTGCGGCCGTCGGAGGCGACGAGTGCGATGTCGGCATCGAGCGGGCCGAGGGTGACGGATGTCGCGCCGTCAGTCACATCGAGCATGCGCTCGCTCCACGGCGCACCCGTTGCGCGCGTGTGAAAGGCGATCGTGCGCCGCGACGGAGCGAGGATGCGCAACCGCAGCGAGTCGCCGCGCATCACCTCGCGCGGCGGATCCACGATGCGGAGCGGCGGGATGAGCGCACCCGTCCACGCACCCACCGGATGCCGCATCGCACGCCACCCATCCGGCGCGTTGCGCCGCGCCCCGCCGAGCAGGACGAGCGCGAGCATCGCCGACACGACCGCGCCCGCGCCCGTGATGACAGCGCCGCGAAGCATCGCCGGCGCGAGCGCGCCTCGGTGCACTGCGAGCGACGCGCCGAGCGCGCCTGCCGCGCGCTTGCCGAACGCGCCCTGATCCTCGACCTCGAGGGCTCCGCGCAGCGAGCCATCGCGCAGCGCGCGCTCCTGCTCGATCGCGTGTGCGACCCTCGCCGGCGACGCGGCGCGCCGCACGCGCGCCATCGTCCACACGAGCGGTACTCCGATCGCGGTGGCGACGATGATCCAGGCGATGGCCGGCGCCGCCGGCTCGGTGATCCAGCGCGCGTCGCCGAGCCAGAAGGCGGCGAGCGCCGCGAGAACCGCCGCCGCCGCGAGCGAGAAGGCCGCCCCGCGCGCGCCCATCGTCGCGACGAGCCGAAAGCGCTCACGCGCCACGAGCTCGCGCAGCGTCACGAGAGCGGGCGGCTCGTCACCGCGTAGACGAACAGATTCACACCCATCCGCAGCGCCGCCTCGTGCAGCGCGGGCGGATCGTGATAGACCTCGGTGTCCTCCCATCCGTTGCCGAGATCGCTCGAATAGCTGTAGTACACCACCAGCCTGTCGCCGATGAAGATGCCGAATCCCTGCGCCGGCTTCCCGTCGTGCACGTGGATCTTGGGAATTCCCTTCGGAAAGTCGTAGACGATGTGATAGATCGGATGCGCGAGCGGCACCTCGACCAGCGGGCGATCCGGAAACACGCGCGCGATCTCGCGGCGAAAGCTCGGGTCGAGCCCATAGTTGTCATCCGCGTGGAGAAAACCGCCGTGCTGCAGGTACGCGCGCAACCGCACGATCTCTTCATCGCTGAAGTGGACGTTTCCGTGTCCCGTCATGTGGATGAACGGATAGTCCCAGAGCCGGTCGTCCATCAGCGTCACTCGAGCTTCCGTTCGCCCCACCGGGAGCGTCGTGCGCGCTCCGATCGCCGCGAGAAGATTCGGAATGCTCGACGGGTTCGCGTACCAGTCGCCGCCGCCGTCGTACTGGAGCCGCGCGATCGTCATGCGCGGCGTGCGCTCAGATGTCGCGGCCGGCGTCGCCGCAGTGAGGGCCACGAGCAACAGCGCGACGAAGGATGTCGTGAGCGAGCGACGCGTAGACATGCGGGCCATGGACCTCAAGATAGCGGTACGAGCCGGTCGATCAGTCCTCTTCCTGGGCGAGCTTGTACGCGGCATTGCGCGTGATCCCCTGCTCCGCCACGAGCGTGCGTGCCACGTCCCGCGCGCTCAGCCCGTTCGCGCGCAGCGCCCGCGCCTTCTCCCGCGCGGCGCGCTCGTCCACGATCACCGGAGGTGCACCGGCGATCACGAGCGCAACCTCGCCCCGCGGGGGCGATTCCTCGTAGTACAGCGCGAGTGCGTCGAGCGTTCCCCGCCGCACCTCCTCGAACTGCTTCGTCAGCTCCCGCGCCACCGCGCCCAGG
>DATHJR010000116.1:0-3970 GCA_035286525.1 Gemmatimonadaceae bacterium
GACTTGCGAGTGCGCGCTGGATCGCGGAGCTGCACGGCGCGCACATCGCGCTCGAGGCCGCGGCCGGCGGCGGTACGAGGGTTACCGTCATCTTTCCCGTCGTACTCGCGAGCTAACGATCACGGTGTAATCGGCATGACAGGTTGCTGGCGCATCATTGACACGATGCCGCAGAGTCCGCGCCCGCCGCGTCTTCGCGCCCCTGCGATTCGCGGGGGCGCTCTCGTGTGCTCCGTGCTGCTCGCGCTGAGCGATGCAGCGGGCGCCGCCGCGCAGCGCGCGAGCCTCATGGCGATCACACGCGACAGCGCGGTCTCACTGGCGCTCGCGCGCGGCTCGCGCTCGGCGCTCGCGAATGCCACCGCGCGAAGCGCTTCGGCCAAAGTGCGCGCGGCCGGGGCCATCTCCAATCCGCTGCTCTCGGCCTCGTACAGTAAGGCGATTCCGCAATACCACGCGACGGTCGACATCCCGCTCGATTTCCTGACGCTCCGCAGCCTGCGCGTGGCATCAGCGCGCTCAGCGAGCGAGGCCGCAAACATTCGGCTGGCGTTCGAGCGCGCCTCGATCCGACTCGATGTCGACACCTCGTATACGATCGCGGCGGCGCGCCGCGCCCGCGCAGCGCTCTCGCTGCGAAATGCGACGGACGCCGAGAGCCTGCTCGTCGTCGCCGGGGTTCGCCGGAGCGCGGGCGACGCGAGCGACCTCGATGTGGACGTGGCGAGCATCAACGCCGGGCGCGCACGAAACGTCGCGGCCGCCGACTCGGCCGAGGCGGTTGCGGCAATCCTCGAGCTGCAACAGGCGCTCGGCCTCGCGGCGAGCGTACAGTCGATCACGATTTCCGACAGCCTCGAAGTGCCGCTCTCGGACTCGTCGCTCCTGATTGATACCGCGCGCGCGGACAGTGGTGCGCTCACGCTGTCGGTAGCGGCCGCGCAGCGCGATCTCCAGTCCGCCGATCAGGCGCTCGCACTCGAGCGACGGAGCGTGTGGAGCGGGCTCGCGCTGCAGGCCGGCGTCGAGAATCACGATCCCACGGGAGCGGAGCCGGGGCTTCTACCTACTGTCGGCGTGTCCGTGCCATTGCCGCTGTTCAATCAGGGCCAGGGCGCCGTGGCCGTGGCGCAGGCCGAGCGCGACCGGGCACGCGTGGAGCTCGCGGCGGCGCAGCGCGAGAGTGCCGCGCTCATCGCGAAGGCGCGGCGCGATCTGGCTGCATCGCTCATGCGTGTCGTGCGCGATCGCCGCCTCGTCGAGACGGCCAATCGCGTCGCCCGTCTGTCGCTCCAGGCGTACGTGGAGGGAGCGTACCCGCTGACGACCGTGCTGGAGGCGCAGCGCAACGCGCGCGACACGCTGTCCGAGCTGATCGATGATCTCGTCGCGGCCAACGCCGCTGCCGCCACGCTTCGCCTCTACAGCGGAACACTCACGCAATGAACTCACAGTTCCCGATGTGCTCATCACGTCGCGCCGCGCTTGCGATCGCGCTCGTGCTCGTGCTCGCCGGATGCGGCAAGAAGGAGGCGGCCGGCGCCGACACCGACGTACCACCCGTGGTCGGTGCACGCACCGCGGTCGCGACGCGCCGGTCCGTTCGAGAGACGGTGGACGCGATCGGCTCGATCTCCGCGCGTCCCGACCACATCGCGCAGCTGAGCGCGCCCGCGGCCACGCGGGTGACGAAGGTGTACGTGACGATTGGAGAGAGCGTGAGCGCGGGCGCGCCACTCATTGCCTTCGACCGGGCGCCGCTCGACGCGCAGTACGCGGCGGCGGCCACCGCTCTGGCTTCCGCGCAGCGGGCGCTCGAGCGTGCGCAGCGGCTCGTCGGAGCGGGGATCGCACCACGGAAGGATCTCGATCAGGCCGAGAGCGATCTCGGGCGCGCGAACGCCGACGCGATCGCCGCGCAGCGGCTGCAATCGCGAGCGACACTTCGTGCGCCGCTCGCCGGCGTGGTCACCCGCATGACCGCCGTCCTTGGCGCGAACGTCGATCCGGGACAGCCGCTCATCGAGATCACCGACCCGACGACGCTGGACCTCCTCATTCCGGTGCCGCCGGATGCCGCAGCGCGCGTGCATCGCGGCGCGCTCGTTGACATGACGGCGAAGCCGGGCGCGGATTCGGAGACGCTCGGATCGGCCACCGTGGCCGACATCGGCGCGACCATCGACAGCGCCGCCCGCGCGGTGCTGGTGCGCGCGCCCATCACCAAGCCGGCGCGTCAGCTGCGAATCGGCGAGACGGTGTTTGCCCGAATCGTGGTCGCCTCTCACCCGAATGCCATCACCGTACCGGCCGAGGCGCTGGTGCCGAATGGCGACTCGATCAAGGTGTTCGTCGTCGACGCATCGCATGCCGCGCACGCCACGCCCGTGACGGTGGGCGTGCGCGATGGCGGGCTCGCCGAGATCACTTCGGGACTCGCGGGGGGCGAGACGGTGGTCACTTACGGCGCGTACGGCGTGACCGACAGTGCGAAGGTGATGTCGCCAACTGAGAGTCCCGCCGCGACGGCGATTCCGGTGGGCACCCCCAAGCCGTGAAGCTCTTCGATCTGCTCTCGGCACAGCGTCGATTCGTCTATCTCGCTGTGGCGGTCGCAAGCGCCGTCGGAATCCGGACCGCGCTCTCGCTTCCGTCGGCGATCTATCCGGAGCTTCTCTTTCCGCGCATCACGATCGTCGCCGAGGGTTCGGCGCTCGACGCACGGGAGATCGTGTTCACCATCTCGCGTCCGATCGAGGAGGCGGTCACGAGCGTGCAGGGCGTTCGGCGCGTGACGTCGCGCTCGATTCGCGGGAGCAGCGAGCTCCAGCTGTACTTCGACGAGCACACCGACATGCAGATCGCGCTGCAACAGACGCAGCAGCGCATCGAGCAGGCGCGCGGCGCGCTCCCCTTGGATATCCATATCCAGGTCGAGCGGCTCTCGCCATCGGTGTTCCCCATTCTCTCGTACAACCTCGAGGGCGGCGATCCGGCTACGCTGTACGATCTCGCGCTGTATCAGCTCCGGCCGGCGCTGTCGCGCGTGCCGGGCGTTGGCCGCGTCGACGTGCAGGGCTCCGCCGTTCGCGAGGTCGAGGTCATCGCGGATCCGGCGCGTCTCGCCGCGGTCGGGATGAGTTACTCCGACGTGGCGCAGGAGATCGATCACTCCCTTGCCGTCGACGCGGTCGGACGCGTCACGCGGAGCTACTCGCAGTATCTCGTCGTCGTCGACGAGGGAATTCGGTCGGCCGATCGCGTCGGCGACATCGTCATCGGCAACGGGCTGCGCGTGCGCGATGTCGCCACCGTGTCGCTCGGCACCTCGGACCGGGTGAGCGTGATCGCGGGCGACGGCCGCCCCGCCGTGCTGCTCAATGTCACGCGACAGATCGGGGGCAACACGGTGTCGATCGCCGACAGCATTGCGAAGATCGCCTCGACGCTCTCGAAGTCGCTCCCCCCAGGCGTGCGCCTGGTGCCGGTGTACGATCAGGCCGCTCTCGTGCGCGACGCGCTCAAGTCGGTGCGCGACGCCATGCTGATCGGCGCGGTGCTCGCGGTGCTGGTGCTGCTGATTTTCCTGCGCAACGCGCGGGTGACGGCGATCGCGGCGTCGTCGATCCCACTCACGCTCGCGATCACGGTCGGCCTAATGGCGAGATTCGGCCAGACTTTCAATCTCATGACATTGGGCGCGATGGCGATCGCCATCGGCCTCGTGATCGACGATGCCATCGTCATCACTGAAAATATCGTGCGCCACATGCGGCTGACGCCCGACCGCCAGGTCGCCGTGCGCGCCGCGCTGAAGGAATTGATCTGGCCCGTCACGACGTCCACCCTCACGACGGTCGTCGTGTTCGCGCCTCTCTCGCTCCTCACTGGCGTGGTGGGACAATTCTTTTCCGCGCTCTCGATCACGCTGAGCATCGCCGTGATCGTGTCGCTCGTGCTGGCGCTCACG
>DATHJR010000117.1:0-2407 GCA_035286525.1 Gemmatimonadaceae bacterium
CGCCGCAACCGGCCGCCCCCCTGCCGCTCCTCCAACCGCACGCCGAGCTGCTGGGCGACGTGCTCTCGCTGCTCGCCCTCGCTCGCCAGGCGGGAATGCGCCCCGCGCGCGCCGCGCGCACGAGCGCCGGACTTCTCGCGCACCCGCCCGCGCGCGATGACCTGGCTCGTATCGCCAGCCGGCTCCGCGCCTGGCTGCGCCGGCAACGCCGCGAGGGAACGGATGCGGTGTAACCGTCCGGCGTCTTCAGGGTGAGGAGATGCCACACGCGTGCACAGTGCGGCGCAGCGGAGCGGAGACGAGGGTGAGTGAGCGATACGAGACGACGGGCGAGGCGCGCGCGACGCGACTCGCCGAGCGCATGCGGTGGCGCGAGACGGCCGATGCGGAGCTCGTCGCCGCGGTTCGGAGAGGGAGCTACGAGGCGCTGCGAGAGTTCTACGCTCGCTTCGAGCCCCTCCTGGCACGATACGCGGCGCGTGCGGGCGTGCGGACCGAACGATGGGAGGACGATGCGCACGATGTGCTCAGCGATGTCGTGCTCGCGCTCATGTATGCCAAGGGTGCCGCGCGCGCGAGAGAATCAGTCCTCGACATCCACGCGTACATCCAGCGCGCCTTCCGGAATCGCTTTCTCGATGCGAAGCGGGCGGCTGCGCGACGCGAGCAGCGCGACGCGCGCGCGACATCGAGCGCGGACGCAACCGGCGAGCGTGTGATGCTCGCGAGCTGCTCCGAAGGCTCGCTGCGCGCGAGCGGCGGCGAGCAACACGATTCGATCGAGCCGTCTCCCGCCGTCGCGCGGCTGGCGTCGGTACTCGACGCGGAGCTCTCGGCGAGCGAGCGACAGATGCTCGCGTGGGTGAGCAACGCCGTCCCCATGCGCGAGATCGCGACGTGGCTCGAGATCGGCTACGGCGCGGCCAAGGTGCGGCTCTCGCGCGCGCGACGCCGGCTGCGCGTGCGCGCGCTCCGGCACGTGAGCGAGTGCACGGGCGACGAGCGCGAAGAGCTGATCGACTTCTTTCGCCGCAGCGCGGGCGAGATGCGGGGAGCGGCACGAGCGCGCCCGCGAGGCGCGACGGCCGCGACACTGCCGCGCACGGCCGAACCTGGAGGAGCACATGGAGACGACTGAATTTGCCGGCGACGGGGAGGAGCGTCGCGAGAGGGAGATGGATGCGCTCGCGCGCCTCGCGGTTTACGCGGGGGAGCACTATCCGGACGACAGCTCGAACAGGGAGTTCCACGAGTGGCTTGCACGCGACGCGCGTGCGGGACAGCGAAGCGGCGAGCGGCGTGCGACCGAGGCACGAGCGGAGCGGTTCGCGCGGCGCATGCAGGCGCTCGTGCTCGCGACGCGGCTCGGCGTCGTCGCCGCGCGCGAGGAGCCGGTGGTGCACGACGCGCGCGCGAATGGCGCGGTGCGCGAGCGCCTCGTGCCGTGGCCCGAGCTCGGCGTCGCGGCGGGCGTCGGACGCGAGCTGTGGGACGAGCCCTGCGAGCGATGGATCGAGCTGCCGCAGACGCTTGCCGCGGGGCAGAAGTATGTCGCCCTCACGGTGAGCGGGAGCAGCATGGAGCCCGCCCTGCACGCGGGCGACGTCGTGCTCGTGAGCGTGGGTGCGACGGTGCGGCGCGACTCGATCGTCGTCGCGCGGCGCCCCGAGGAGGGCTACGTGGTGAAGGCGGTGGGGCGTCTCTCGCGCAAAGCGATCGAGCTGCGGTCACTCAATCCGGAGTTTGCGGCATTCTCGATTCCGCGCGATGACGCGCTGATCGTCGGCACGGTGGTAATGCGGTGGTGCGCGCACTAGTCATTATCGCGGGCGCACGCGGGGGCCGCGGCGCAGGTTCGCGATCGCGCGAATCCCCGCGAGCGAGAACTCCGTGATGTGCTCCGCCGTGTCGCGGAGCTCCTCGTCCGTGCGCGGTTGCCAGTTAGAGAGCACCATGGACTTGAACGGATCCGGGAGATAGAACAGGCACTGCGCCTGGATGCTCGTCACGCACCGCTGCACGCGATCGGGAGTCGCAGCCTCGCCCAGCAGGTCGCGTACGACCGCCATCAGAAAGTCGATGCGCGGCATCACCGCCTGTCGCACGTACGCGCGTGCCACGGGCGTCGGATCCGCCATCTCATGGCGCAGCAGGCGGTAGATCCATCCCCTGCTGTCGGCGCGCACCACTCGCGGCAAGTACTGCCGCACGTAATGCCGGAGACACTCTTCGGGCGGGTTCCCATCCCGATCGAGCATCGTCTCCGCATTCAGCTCCTGCGCGCGCTGCAGGCCGAGCTCGAGCACCTCCTCGTAGAGCCCGACCTTGTCGCCAAAGTGGTAGCTCACGGCCGCGAGATTCGCCTGCGCCTCGCTCGTGATGTCGCGCACCGTGACCTTCGCGAAGC
>DATHJR010000118.1:0-11268 GCA_035286525.1 Gemmatimonadaceae bacterium
CGTGAGCGATGAGACGCGGAGGCTGTATGGCGCGCAGGCCTCGGGGTGCTCGCCGATCACGCGGCTCGTCGAGAGCGGCGGAGAGACGATCGTTCCGCAGGTGCCGAACACAATCGCGAAGTCAATCGCGATCGGGAATCCCGCGGACGGCGTGTTCGCGGCGCGTGCGATGCGCGGCACCGGGGGATGGTCTGCGGCGGTGAGCGACGAGCGCATCGTCGCGGCGATCCGCCTGCTCGCGGAGACGACGGGCATCTTCACGGAGACCGCCGGCGGTGCGACGCTCGCGGGGGCGCTCGCGCTCGCGGAGCAGGGGCGCTTCGGGAAGGATGACGAGGTCGTGCTGTGCATCACCGGCAACGGGCTAAAAACCCTCGACGCGATCAGCGGATCGATCGCGGACTCGCCGATCATCGCGCCGCGCGTGCGCGAGGTCTCGGCGCTGGTGGAGGCTGCGGGGGCATCATAGCGCCCGCGTCATAGCGACGGTGTGATCGCGGACACGGCTTCCGCGGACGTCATCACAGTCTCGACCTCGAAGTCGACGAGATCGGACCACTGCGCGATCCAGTCTTCGAGCAGCGCACGGTCGTCGCATTCCATCACCTGGTAGCAGCGCTTCAGATCGGACGTCACCCAGCTCGCGACATATCGAAGCTCATCGGGCGCGAGCCTGCCACGCTCTCGAAATCTTCGATACACGGGCACTGCGTTGCCGTCGCGAAAGTGCTCGATGATCATGTACAGCATCGGCACGATCTCCTTCAGCTTGTGCGCTTGGACTGTGGGCGTCGCGCTGCGCTAGTAGTCGATTCCTTTGATGTAGCCGCTCTGCGGGACGGCCTGGAGGCGGTTGGGATTTGCATCGATCAGCGCACCCGCCAGGGCGTCTGAGGTCCGCGCGTGCTCTCCCGTACGGGTATCTACGATGACTGTCTCCTCCCGCAGCATATCGGACATGCCCTGAGTCGAGCGGTCCGAATCGTCGATGTATTGGTTGACCGTACTCACAAACTGATTCGTCTCCGCGATGGTCTTCTGCATTTCGGAATTCGCCATACCGTTCACGCGATTGTTGTCGCGGCTCCAGCTGGGGAAAATGGCCGCGATGGTGCTCCCTTCCTCGCCCATCACCTGCGCGGGTCCGTACAACACGAACAACGTCATCTGCCACGTGCCCATCTGCAGCGGCATCGTGTTGAGCATCTGTCCGACGAGATACTGCTTGCCCTGGCCGTCGTGAAAATCCATGTTGCCGTAGAAAAAGTAGTTTTTCCCCCCTTGCATCGGAATGTCCTGCACCTTCGAGATGTCGATGTCTGGCGGCTGCTTGCCTGCCTTGCGAGCCAGCTGCGTGAATGCTGCCGTGAACGCCTTTGCCGGATCGGTGCCGAAGGGAATCGCCACGAAATTTCTGGGGGCCTCGCCACGGCTGTTCGGCATCAAGGTCCTCGACTGCGGGTTCGTGGGGTCGATCACTGGAATGGTCCAACCGAAGCGCAACTTCTCGCCGTGCGGACCCGCGGCGGTCACGTCTCCCATGGTCGCCTTCTGCATCTGCCATCCCGCGGGCAGCCCAATCACTCCCGTTCCATCCGGGAAAGCCACGCGCTGCAGTGGCTGCGCTGGCGCCGCCTTCACGGGAGCCGCCGCCTTCGCGGGAGCCGTCGCCTTCGCGGGAGCCGCCGCCGTCGTGGAGGTCGACGCCGTCGCGGAGGTCGCTGAACCGCCCGCTGAAGGCTGCGCCGCCGGCGAAGCTGCGGGGGCTTTCCCCAGTTCCTGTTTCAGCCTGGCGAACATGGAGTTCACCGTCGACGGAAACCGGTCGGCATTATCCACCAGCACCGCGCCCTTGGCACTTCCGCTCTTCGGCGCGTAGACCAGCGCGAGGCCGGCCATCGGTTTGCCATCCTGTTTCTTTGCCGTCACCGTAAAGAAACCAGCCCAAATCTCGCCACTCGGGTTCTGGACAAGGCGGCCAAGCTGCGGGCGGTCTCCGTAAAGGAGACTCACGCGATGCAGGGTCTTCCCCAGCGCATCCTGGGGTGTGAGCTGTCCCGCCATCGCACCAAGATAGATGCGGCCACCGTCAGGATTGTCGATCGATCGAACGCCGCTCTTGGCCCCACTGCTGTCGTGCGCCGCTGCTTGAGCAGCGCTCACCCCGGTCCAAAGCATTCCGAGCAGCAATGCAGCCGCCGCCCAAATCACCTTTCTCCGAGCCCCGTGTGCCATTGCCGGCCTCCTTGTCGATCGCTCGCGCTTGGAATTTACGGAAGGCTCGACTTCAGCCGATTTCTATTGAGGCCGATCGTTGGGTTGCTCGGCGATCACGATCACATTGATACTCCGCGTGCATTCGGCCGGCAATGGCGGCAGCGATCGCGTGCTCACGGAGGTTATCGGGAGGCGTAGCCGGCGCGGGGCTGGGCCGCGCATCTTTCCCGAATGCCCACGGCCATCGTCGCGACCGGCTTGAGCAAGACGTACGATGTCAAGGTGCGCGACCCTGGAATCAGAGGCGCGCTCGCCGCGCTCGCGCGTCCGCGCTATCGGCAGGTTCGCGCCGTGGACGATGTTTCGTTCGCGATCGAGCGCGGTGATGCCGTTGCCTTTCTCGGCCCCAACGGCGCCGGGAAGACGACGACGCTCAAGATGCTCACCGGCCTGCTCTACCCCAGCGCTGGGCGCGCCGAAGTGGCGGGTTGCAACCCGTGGACGGGCGGAAATGCGTTTCGGCGGCGTATCGCCTTCGTGCTCGGCAACAAGCAGCAACTGCTCTGGGATCTTCCGCCCGAAGAGACGTTCCGACTCAATCGCGCGATCTATGGTGTGTCGGCCGCCGATTACACGACGAGACGCGCAGAGCTCGTCGAGCTGCTCGTGCTCGGCGATCTGATCGACAAACCCGCGCGACAACTCTCGCTCGGCGAGCGCATGAAGTGCGAGCTCGCGGCCGCGCTGCTGCATCAGCCCGAGGTGCTCTTCCTCGACGAGCCGACGCTCGGCCTCGACCTCGAGGCGCAGCAGACGATCCGCACCTTTCTCGGCGAGTATCGGCGGCGCCACGGCGCGACGATCCTGCTCACCTCACACTACATGGCGGACGTGACTGCGCTCGCATCGCGAGTGCTGATCATCAATCGCGGCAGACTGTTGTACGATGGAGAGCTGTCGGAGCTCGTGGCGCGCATCGCGCCGATCAAGCGAATCGAGCTCGTGCTCTCGGAGACGGTTTCCCGCGCGCGCCTCGAGGAGTACGGCACCGTCGCGCACTACGCGCCGCCGCGAGCCACGCTCGAGGTGCCGCGCGAGCTCGCGACCGCCGCCAGCACGCGCCTCCTCACCGATCTCGAGGTGGCCGACCTCTCGATTCAGGATCCGCCCATCGAGGAGGTGATCCGCATCGCCTTCGGCGAGACGGAGCACGACGTTCTCGCCGAGCCGGAGCCGGTGGCGCGCACCGACGTTCGCCGGGCGCCGCCGTGAGCCGCGTCGCGACGCGCAGCGCATTCGCGACATTCCGCGACCAGTACGCGGAGCTGATGCGGTCGGCGTTCCTCATCGACCTGCAGTACCGCGCGTCGATCGCGATCTGGCTCCTTTGGGGCATCACCGAGCCGATCATCTCGCTCGGCATCTGGTGGTCGATCGCCGCCGGCGGCGCCGTGGATGGCTACACGCGCGAGGATTTCGCGCGCTACTTCTTCGGCGTTGCGCTCGTGAATCAGGCGACGCTCTCGTGGGATGCATGGAACATCGATCGGTGGATTCGCGAGGGCGAGATGAACTTTCGGCTCACGCGGCCGATCGCGCCCATACACGAGGCGATCGCGGACAACATCGCCTACAAGGCTCCGACGGCGGTCATCATTCTCACGGCGTGGATCGGAGCCGCAACATTCTGGCCCGCGGTGCGCATTCCGTTCGAGCCGGGGCGATGGGCGCTCGCGATCATCGCGATCGTGCTCGCTGCCGCGATCCGTTTTCTCAACGGCTACGCAACGGGGCTGCTCGCCTTCTGGACCACGCGCGCGACCGCGTTGGTCGAGCTCCAGTTCGGGCTGTCGCTCTTTCTCTCCGGACGTATCGCGCCGCTGTCGCTGCTGCCGCCGCAGGTGGTGCGCGCGGCCGAGTATCTGTGGTTTCCGTACGTGCTCTCGTTCCCGGTCGAGGTTCTCACCGGCACGGTCACCACTGGCGGTCAATACGCGCGCGGATTTGGCGGACAGGCAATCTGGCTCGCCATCTGGCTGCTTCTCTACCTGCTCGTGTGGACGCGTGGACGAAGGCGCTACGGCGCGGTGGGCGGATGACCGGGATCCGTCGCGCGATGATCGTGCTGCGCGCGTTCTGGCAGCTCAACTGGCTCGAGGAGCTGCAGTATCGCGGCAACTTCATCGCGAGCCTGCTCGGCACGGTCTTCTGGCTCCTCATGGCAATGCTCACCGTCGCGCTCTACTTCCGCCACACGCCGCGGCTCGGCGGATGGGAATACTGGGACGTCGTCGTGCTGCTCGGGATCTTCAACGCGCTCGCGGGCGTGGTCGAGACCGTGTTGCGCCCGGGAATCGGACATCTGCCGACAGATGTGCGCAGCGGCGCGCTCGACCTCGTGCTCGTGCGTCCGGTGGACGCGCAGTTCTACGTTTCCTTCCGGCGACTCGATGTGTGGCGGCTCGCGGATGTCGTGCTCGGACTCGCGCTGTCCGGCTACGCGTTCGCGCAGTCCGGGCGCACAGTCAGCGCGTGGGCGCTCATCGCATTCGCCGTGACGTTTGCCGTCGCCATCGCAGTGGTGTACGCGATCTGGGTGACGCTGATGAGCCTCGCGTTCTGGTTCGTGGCAGTGGAGAACATGTCGGCGCTGTTCGACGCCGTGTTCGAGGCGGCGCGCTACCCGGTGTCGGCGTACCCGGGTGCGCTCCGTTTCCTGTTCGTCTATCTCATTCCGATCGCGTGGACCACGACCATCCCCGCGTCGGCGCTCACTGGCCGACTCAATCCATCACTTGCGCTGTGGGCGATGGGAGTCGGCATCGTGGCGCTTGGCGCGAGTCGCCTGCTCTGGCGAGTCGCGCTCAAGCGGTATACGAGCGCGGGCGGCTGATGCGCTACGGCTTGCGGGGCTTTCGAAGTTGATTACTCATACCCCCGTCCATCTTGGTGTAGTCGGGCGGCGGCGCGAACATCGCGTCCGGCACCGACGACCGCTCCGCCTTGATTGCCACGAAGGAGAGCTTCCCGTTCGAGGTCACCTTCATCACTCCCGCGTCGTTCTTCATCGCTTCGGAGAACGCCGGACCGGCGAACTTGAAGTATCTCCCCACCATTCCACCCGAGATCTTGTTGATCATCATTCCGGCACCTTGGGCGACGCACGCGTCGCCCTCCTCGGGCGTGCCATCCGACTTCGTGCCCTTGTAGTGCCAGTCCTCGCATTTGATACCGGCGATCTCCTCTGTCTTCCCCGTTCGCTCCGCGGTTCCAGTGCGCTTCGAGGCTTCCGCCTCTACATCGCGTTCGCCGAGATTCTCGGGCATGTTCATGTAGACCTTCTGCTCCGGCATGATGATCATGCGATTGGTGCCGTCGAAGATCATGGCGCCGCTCCTCCCCATACCTTCGATGCGAATCTTCCCCCCCTTCGTGATCTGCGTGATCGTGTCGGGTTTGTCCGAATGGCCCTCGTACGACAGGAACTGCATGACGCCGTCGAATCTCTGCGCGGAGAGGGGCGCGTACGCCGCGATGAGAGCGCCGGCGGCAAGTACGATCGTGGCTCGTTGCATGTGAGTACATCCTCGAGTAGGTACGCCCGCTCGGAGTGGGCGGGAGCCGATGGCCACAATGTGCGCGCATCGCGTCAATCGCGTCAATGCGGGAACCACATGGCGGGCGCAGGCGCGTAACTTCCAGGGATGATCGACCGTCGAACGTGCATTCGGGTGGCCCGGCGCCGGCTCGCCACCGGCATCCTCGTACCAGGCGCGATGCTCGCCTTCATGGCCTGCGAGCACGCCGCCTCTCCAACGCCCGAAACGGCGCCGGCCGCGATCGACACGGCCCCGAGCGCACAGGCCGTCGAGCACTCCGACAGCTCACTTCGCTATCCTTTTGTACCGGACCCCGCGCTCACGCCGGGTGCGGCGCTCGACGTCATCGCCGCCGACATCTGCGTGTCCGGATACTCGAAACGCGTGCGCAACGTTCCCGCGGAGATCAAACGAGAGGCCTACGCCAACTACGGCGTGCGCACACACGAACCGGGCGAATACGAAATCGACCATCTCATAAGCCTCGAGCTCGGAGGCTCCAACTCGCTGAGGAATCTCTGGCCGCAGTCGTTTCGCACACATCCGTGGAATGCGTATGTGAAGGACGCGCTCGAGAACGAGCTCCACCGCCGCGTGTGCGCGGGTACGATCGACCTCGCGAAGGCACAGGCCGCGATCTCGCACGACTGGGTGAGCGCCTATCGTGCGTACGTGCACCAGAACCCGCCGCCACCCAATTCGCGCAAGAAAAAACGCAGTCGTCAGCGGCGCGTGAACTCGCCGCCGCACGCACAATCCGACTCGCCGGTGCCATGACGACGTCAAGAATGTCGCGAAATCAGAAGCTCACCCCGATCATCAAGGGGCGCACGATCACCAAGGTCCTCTGGGACGGCCCCGCGGCGCAGCTTCACTTCGGCGATGGCTCCGTGCTCCGCATTCACACCGTCGCGACCCCTGCCGCCGGCTCGCCGCACGCAACGCTCGGCAAAGTTCTCGCCGTACGACAATCCCTCGACGCAATCGCCTTCGATCTCGAGGGACCTTCCTCGCTGCAATTCGCGCTGGCCGAGCCGACGTCGTGCGTGATGCTCCGCGATGCGAAGGGCGCGCTCGAGTACGCCGACTGAGCGCTAGTTGTCGTCGCTGTCCTGACCGCGCGGCCCGAACGTCCGCGCAATCTTGAAGACCAAGCTGCGCGCATTGAGCGGTGTGAGAAAGCGCTCGAGTTGCCCGGTCCCCGCGTTCGCGTTGAAGGTTCCGAACATCGGATCGTGATTGTTCAGCACATTGCTGACGACGCCCGAGAAATTCCAGTTTCGCCAGGCGTACCCAGCGCGCACGCCCACGAGGAAGTAGGGATCGAGCTGCCGTTCCTCGTTTCCTTCATCGCCGCGCAGATACTGCGATCCGATCCAACGCGCATCGAGCCCCAGGCGAAATCCCTTCGCCAGTCGCGCCGAGAAGCCGCCTTTCACCTGATTCGCTGGCACGAGCGGCATCACCTTGCCCGGTGTCACGTTGTTCGGGCCGAACAGCGGGCTGCTCGCGAAGTCCTCGTCCGAGCGCGTGCTGAAGATCTGCGCATCGCTCTGGAACGTGGCGTGCGTATACGCATAGTTCGCGTACCACGAGATCCTGTCGTCCCCGAGCGCGCCCGTGACCGAGAGCTCCGCGCCCGTGCGCCGCGTCTTGTCCAGATTCGTGAAGAATCCCGACACGAGCGATCCCGGCGACTCGATGAAGAAGATCTCGTCGCGAACATCGGTGCGGTACACCGACGCATCGAGCAACACGTTTCCGCGGAGCCACTTCCCGCCAAGCTCGTACGTCGTCGCGCGCACCGGCTTGAGCGGCGGATCGTCGCCCAGCGCGAATGGAAGCGGACAGGACGCCGTCGGATCCGCACACGCCAGCTCCACGATCGCCGGTGCGCGAAAGCTCCCGCCCACCGAGCCGTAGAGCGACCGACCGCCACCCACATCGACGCTGACACCGCCGCGCGGACTGAAGTGACGGAACGAGTTCGTGGTGTTGTCCTGAACGTCGAGCTGATTCTGGAACGGGATACTGATGTAGTCGTAGCGCAGCCCCGTTGAGAGCGTCACTCGGCCGGCGACATAGTCGGCAAGTCCATAACCGGCGAGGTCCCAACTCGGACTCTTCACATCGGTAGTGAGCCCGAGCACCGGCGCTCCACCGCTGTCGCCCGCGAATCCGATGCTGCCCGCGCCGGCCGCCGCATCGTTCGGCGTGTTGATGATCTGCTCGTGCACCCGGTTCGCCGAACCATCCACGCCGAAGCGCAGCGCGAGCGAGCGCTTGCCGAACGAGAGCTGGCGTCGCCAGTCCGCCGTGCCGCCGATAGTGTAGTTCGACGTGAGAGCGTCGACGTTCGGATCGGGCGCCTGATTCACGTTGAAGCGATCGGCATCGAACCGTTTGCCGAACATCGTGAGCGTTCCGCGTCCGCCTCCCACCGGTACGTAGCCGGTGAGATTCAGCTGCTGCATGTTCAGGTCTTCCACGTCGCCGGGCGTGAAGTTGATCTGTGGATCGCCATAAAGGCTCTCGGGGATCGAGCCGGCCTCGCTGACCGTCGACTTCGCAGCCAGCACCTGCAGCCCGATCCCACGATCGGCGCCGAAGTGGCCGATGTTCAAGAATCCGTTGTAGTTCTTCCCGTTCGTTCCCGTGCGCCACCCATCTTCGCGCTCGTAGCCGCCGCCGAGATAATAGTCCCAGCCCTTCGCGCTCTTGCCTTCCACGGTCCCTTCCAGCTCGGCCAAACCGTAGCTTCCGCCGCTCAGCTCGAGCGATCCGTGCAGGGGACCCTCGCCGCGATCGGTGACGAGATTGATGGCGCCGGCGAGAGAGTTCGGACCGAGCAGCGACGCGGTGCCGCTCAGGAGCTCCACGCGCCGCACGTGATCCATCGGAAGCAGATCGAAATCCACTTCCTGCGCGTCCGCCTCGTTTTGCCGCACGCCATCCAGAAAGACCGTGATTCCGGGCGGAAGGCCAACCGTGGGCCCCGCGTTGAAGCCGCGATAGTCGACGTTGATCTTGTACTGCGATCCGAGATCATCGTAAATCGAAACGCCGGCGATCGTGCCCAGCACGTCGGGAAGAATCCGCGGCTCCCACTGGTCGACTGCCGCTCCCGACAGCGTGGTGATGCGCGCGGGAATCCCGGAGCCGATCGTGGGCCCCGCAATGGGTGCGATCGACGCCTGCACCTCGACCGGTGACAGTCTGTACACGCTGTCGCGCCTGAGGGAGCCGGCGCGAAGGACGCTGTCGCGCCTCGCGAGGGAGTCGCGGCGCGCGATGCTGTCCGTCTGCTGCGCCGCCACGGTGCTTGGAAAGAACGAAGCGACCCCCATCGTCGCCAGTGCGATGATAGTCCAGCTCGAGCGCGAAAAAAGCACGGTTGCGAGAATCCGAATGCGGGGATAGACGGGAATCAACGCACCGGGTGTGCGTTCGCGGAGCCATTCGGAATCGTGGAGACGTACCGTACGATGTCCCCGTGCGTGAACGTGCCGCTGTGGTCCACATCCTCGTAGACGATGACGACGGTCACATGTTCGCCGACTGAGCTGAGAGTGAGCAGCCCGTCGTCTTCCCGGTCGCCGCCATCGTGATCGCTGCAGCAGGCATCGCGCAGGAGCGAGGTCGCCGGATGCGCCTGCGCCTCGCGTACGAGCGCGAACGCATCCGCTCCCGTCGTCGCCGAAGTCGTACCGCGCGCGATCATCACGATGAGAGCAGCGGTCGCCAGCGCGAGCGCGACGGCCGATGTCCAGCGTGCCCGGCCGCGACTCCGCCGCTCCGATCGCCCTTCGCTTCGAACGGCGAGCCGCGCCCATGCCGAGGCACGGTCCACTTGCGGAGTACTTCGGCGCAGCAGCGCGTCCACCAGTGCGGTGGTCTCACGCGTCGCGACGACGCGCGCGTGGCACGCCCGGCAGCGCAGCAGATGCGACCTGACGACGATCGCGCGGGCCGCCGACAGCTCGCCGTCGAGCAGCGCCTGCAGCACGCCCTCAGATGGATGCGCGCGCATTGTTTCCCCTGTCGTGTGCCCGATTGCCAAGTGCACGGATGAATCGCTGCTGCGCGCGGGCGAGCAGCGGACCTACCGATGTCGGCGAGATGCCGATCGCCGCGGCGATCTCCCGATACGAGACGTCGTGCGAGCGCATGACGAGGAGCGCCGCGTCGCGCTCCGGAATGAGGGCGAGCGTTTCCCGCACGAGCGTCGACTCCTCGGCGCTGCACATCGTCGTATCCGCGTTCGGCGCAGGATCCACTGGCTCGGCCGCGCCAGGCCGCTCCGAGCTGACGATCGCCAGATGACGCGAGCGACGCAGATCTCCGCGCTGCGCGTCGCGCGCGAGGTTCCCGGCTACGACATAGAGCCACGCATCGGGGGCTCGGGGCGGCTTGTCGATGAGACGGATGAATGCCTCCTGCGCGAGATCTTCGGCGAGGTCGCGATCGCCCAGCCGCGCGTGGAGATACCATACGAGGCTGGCATAGTGGCGTTCAAAGAGCTGGCGAATGTTCACGCGATCTCGTTCTTCCCTGACAACAGTGGGCGATGCGACGGCGCTACATGTATAAGGACGTCCTCGGTCGTCGAACTGAGACAGTGCGTGCAGGGACTGGGCACAAGAGAGGGCGGCGGGCGTATGAGACAGGTTGGCCAACGGCCTCTGGAATGTCCCGAGCGGCGTGGAACCGCAAGCGAAGTCAACAGTAAAGGAGTCCTTGGTGCGCCACCCGGCGTTATGACGTACTTTCCCGGCGTGAAGAATGCGTTGAAAGTCGGTCGCTCGCATCCATTCGACGGTTCACAGCCGCCATTCGACCTGGGTAGCCCCATGCCGCGTTTACAGGCGCGACTCTGCCTCATTGTGCTGATCCCCATCGCCGTCGCCTGCCAGGGGGCCTCGAATCAACACGGTGATGGCCAGAACGCGGAGGCGGCCGATACGAGCAGCGCCGCCGCCCTCCTCGCGCCGCCCGTCATGGCAGCCAGCAAGCCTGACAGTCAGATCAAGCGTACGGTTGCCGAGGTCACCAACGACGTGATTGCGCTCCGCTCCGCGACGCCTGCTGCAGCCATCGGACTGCTCCCCGCGCACGCTCGGCTGGTGAACGGGATGCTCACGAACTTCGAGACGCGCATCCGCGCGATGCACGTGGATGCCGATCCGGCGTGGACATCGGTGATCGATTCCGTGCGCACGGACCTCGCGCGTCTGCCGGCGCTCACGACCGACTCGCTCGCCGCCTTTCTGCCGAAGCATCTGAATCGCGTGTTGCGCATCGTCGCGTGCATCCAGATGGTGCGAGGCTAGCGCGAGCGACCGATCGGCTAATGCGTCGCCAGCACCTCGCTCGCGACGCGCGCTATCGCGGCCAGACTCAGCTCGACGTCATCGTCCGTCGTCGCCCACGATGACACGCTGATACGCATCGC
>DATHJR010000119.1:0-3469 GCA_035286525.1 Gemmatimonadaceae bacterium
TCCCCTTCGCGACGCGCGCCGCGCTCATGGCGCTCGACCCGCGCAACGTGACGCTCGAGCCGGAGTATTACGCCGAGTGCGATGACGAAAAATTTCAGCGCGTGAAGCCGCTGCTCTGGCTCTGGTACAGCTACGACCGCACGGTGATGGGCGGTCAGAACGTCGAGGCGGGAGTTCGCCTTCGCCGCGCGCTCGCGAAGCACATTTTCAAACGGTGCGGCGAGCGATTCAAGTCGTTCCAGCACGTCGAGTTCTCTTTCGGGTACAACATGGAGGTGGGTGACGACGTCGTCGTCCATCGCAACGTGTTGCTCGACGATCGGGGCGGACTCGTTCTGGGAAACAAGGTGTCGATTTCCGACTACGCAAATATTTATTCGCACACCCACAGCATCGTCGATCAGCGCGATGTGACTGACGCGACCACCCAGCTCGAGGATGGCGTGCGCATCACGTACCACGCGACGATCCTGGCCGGTGTGCACGTCGGCTGCGACGCGATGGTGGGCGCGATGGCCGTGGCGACGCGCGATGTGCGACCGCACCACGTGTACGTCGGTATTCCGGCGAAGAGCGTTCGCGTCAAGCCGGACGCTCCAACGCAGAACGACTGTCTTCCCACCGCCCGCGAACGGAGCAACGCGCAGTGAGCGAACGATGAGCGCCGTGCAATTGCGCACCGCCGCGATGATCGTGCTGATCACCTGCGTCGCGTGTCGTCGCGGCCGCGCGCAGGAGGCGGTCGGAATAACGGCTCAACCCGCGGCGGTCGAGCTCAACGTCGGTGATACGACCAGGCTCCACGCAACGGTGAGCGGCTCCTCGCGCGATGTGCCCGCGTCGGTCATTTGGTCGAGCGACAACGACGCGATTGCGCATGTCGATCGCACGGGAGCCGTGACGGCGCGTGCCCCGGGAGTCACCGGCATCACCGCGAGCGTCGGGACGGCGTTCGCGAGCACGCGCGTGACCGTGGTTCGTAGCGGACCTTCCGGCGACAACCAGGCTGCATCGGCGCGCACCGTTCCTACGTCCGTTTCGCCTGCTCCCGCGAATGCGCCCGACAAGGGAGGGACTTCCTCGACGCAGCAGCAACGGCCGGCGCCCGCTAGCGCTCCCGCTCGAGTCGAGGCCGCGGCGCCGCGGCGCGCCGACGCCTCGGCGAACGGGAAGCGCGCCGCGCGCTCGCCGCACTTTTCGCACATCAGCCTTTTCTACACCGACTTCTATTCCCGCTACGCCTCGCCCGCGGACCACGGTGCTGCGCTCGCATTCCTTGGCGCGCGCATCGACGGGGTGATGAGTGGCGCGCGGGATCAGTGGAAGTCAGCCGACCCGACGATTCTCCATTTTTCATACGCGCTGCAGTTCACGGTGCCACTGCCCGGCCAGAAAGCCGCGACGGACAACATCGCCAGCGGCTACTTCTCCGACATGCAGCGCTGGTACGCGTCGCGCTCACAGTACGATATCGAGAACGCCTTCCTGCATCGCGGCGGTCACGATGCCGCCCATCGCGTGCAGGTAAAGATCTGGGATTCGATGCGATTTGCGATCAATCCCGGCGACGCAGGCCAGCGCGCCTATCAGATCGATCGCCTCAAGCGAGTCGCACAGAACGAGGACGGCGTTTTTCTCGACGAGTTCGGCGGCGGGATGAGCGGAGTGTCGAAGGGCACCGATGAGTTCGCGACAATTGCTTTGTACATGGCCGCGGAGACGGAGCTCATCGCGAAGGTGCACGAGGCGATCAAACCAGGATTTCTGCTGATCAACATTGCCGAGTACTGGACCCCGTTCGATTCTGCCCTCGTCGTCGCGGGGGGCGGCGCGCATCTCGAGCGCACGAACAATCCGTTTACCGACCGCCTCCCAGCCCGGTGGACCCAGATCGATAATCTGCTCGCGCTGAACGTCTACACGGAGTTCGTCACGCTGTGGAGCTATACCGATTGGGTGACGTCGAAATCGTTTCCCTCCTTTCAGGGCGGGATGTACTCATCGCGGCTCGAGCGCGGGCAGATCGTACAGCTCGCGAGTTACTACATGGCGGTGCCGGCGAATGCCACGCGCCTCACGCTCGACCAGCAGAACATGTGGAACGTGCGCCCGGATACTGTCTGGATGCCGGCCGTCGAGGCCGATGTCGGGCACCCGCGCGAGGCGCGGCACTCGGTCGCGACCGGCACCGACGCCGCCGGCCAGAATTATCGGATCTACGCGCGCGACTTCGATCATGCGTACGTGGTCATCCGTCCGCAGTCGGACTGGCGGCCGCAGATCTACGCCGATTCCACCGGCGTCGTCGTGCCTCTCCCTGCCCCAATGCGACCACTGCATCGCGACGGCACCTTCGGCGCGCCAGTCAGCAGCGTGACGCTGCGCAACGCCGAGGCGGCGATCCTGTTCAAGTGAGAGGCACGCATTACCTTCTTAGCCAGCGTACCGGCGGCCGAACCCCTGCATCCATGTTTCCCTCATTGTCGAGTACATCATGATTCGTACGATCTCCGCCCTCACTTCTCTTGCCGGCATCCTGTTGCTCGCTGCCTGCGGCGGCTTCAAGTCGTCGTGGCCAACCGTCACCGGCTCTTCGGATCAGACGGTCGCCGTCACGGTCAACTGCATGGCCGAGCAGGCGAAGGCCCTCGGCTACGACGTTCGCGTGGTGGATCATAAGCGAGGCGTCGAGGCGACGCGCAACGACACGAGCGACGTGCGCTACGTGGACGAGATGCGCCGCTTCGACGTGATTTCCGCGACCACGAAGGCCGAGAAGGGGGGCACGAAGATCGAGGTGCGCGCCGGGACGCGTTCGCACTACGAGACCCGCCGCGGCACGACACCAACCGACGAGCCCGCGACAGATATCGCGAAGAAGGACGCACAGACGATCGTGACCGCCTGCGGAGCCGGAACAACCTAAGTCATAGTATCGGCCAGATATCGCGCGTCACGTCGAACGAGAACGTCCACCGTCCGCGGCGCAGACCGCGCGCCACATCTACGCGCACGATATCGAACAGGACGAGGGCGCCGATGCCCACCGACGGATACCAACCCGCGGGCATGGGCGCGAAGGCGGGAGGGTTCGCCGAGTAGATGACCGTCGCGAACGGCGCCAGCGTCGCGCTCGCTGGTGCGCGACCGTAGGGCCCGAGCGACAATCCGAAGAACGGCACGCGCGTGCGCCACTCGATGCGCGCGCTGCCGCCCTCGCGGCCCGCGAACTGGTGATAATCGTATCCGGGACCGGTGACGGGTCCGCCCAGGTACACGAGCTCCTGCGGAGGCGCATCAGGCGGCGCGAGGATCCCGGCGACCGTGCTCTCGAGCACGAGCAGCCCGCCCCCGAGGCCGCGCTCGCCGTGCGCCGTGAGCATCGCGCGCGCGAACTGCTGCGCGTCACCGCCTGGGGTGTCGGCGATCGGCTGTGTGAATCCGGCGCGCAGCTGCCCGGAGAATCGCG
>DATHJR010000120.1:0-3492 GCA_035286525.1 Gemmatimonadaceae bacterium
GAACCTGTTCACGCCGAACGCGGACTGGATAACGTATCACACGATCGTGAGCACCTCGAACGATCAGATCGCCATCGCGCCCGGCTATCTGCAGCGCACCTGGACGAAGGGAGACCGGCACTTTTTCGAGTACAGCATGGGGTCGACGCACACGCTCGACTTCTTCGCGTATCTCTCGGGCAGGTATGCCACGCGCAAGGAGGTGTACAACGGCGTGAACGGGCCGGTGAATCTCGAGGTGTACTACGACCCCGCGCATCCGTACGACATCGACGACATGCTCGCGAGCTCGCGCGCGGGGCTGGCGTACAACCAGGAGCACTTCAGCCCGTTCCAGTTCACGCAGTACCGCATCATGGAGTTCCCGCGCTACCGCACCTTCGCGCAGTCCTTTCCGAACACGGTCCCGTTCTCCGAGGGCATTGGCTTCATCGCGCGGGTAGAGAAGCCGACGGACATCGACCTGACCTACTTCGTCACGGCGCACGAGCTGGGGCATCAGTGGTGGGGGCACCAGCTCATCGGTGCCGACGTGCAGGGCTCGAACATGATGTCGGAGACGCTCGCGCAATACTCCGCGTACATGCTGATGCAGCAGAAATACGGGAAGGACTACATGCACCGCGTGCTGCGGCACTATCTCGACCGGTACCTCCGCGGCCGCGCGGGTGAGACGCGCCACGAGCCGCCGCTCGCTCTCGTGCAGCGCGAGGCCTACGTGTGGTACGAGAAGGGAGGTCAGATCATGTACACCCTCGCCGACTACATCGGCGAGGACAAGGTGGACCTCGCGCTGCACAACTTTCTGATGCAGTATCGCTACGCGAATTCGCACAATCAGGTCGACGCCACCGACAGCACGCGCGGCGCGCAGTCGGAGGACGGGACCTACCCGGACACGCGCATGCTCGTGGACGCGCTGCGCGCGCAGACGCCGAGCGAGTATCAATATCTGCTCGATGATGGATTCAACCGAATCGTCCTCTACGACAACAAGGCGATTTCGGCCACATCGAAGAAGCTGCCCGACGGCAGGTATGAGGTGACGCTCGACGTCCAGGCGAGGAAGGCACAGTCCGATGGCAACGGCGTCGAGACACCGATGCCGCTCGCGGACTACATCGACATTGGCGTCTTCAAGGGCGCGAAGGACGAGGAACAACCGCTGTACATGAAGCGCGAGAAGCTGTCGCAGGAGCGCCAGCGCTTCACGATCGTCGTCGACGAGCCGCCGACGCGCGCGGGTATCGATCCGTACAACAAGCTCATCGACCGCATTTCCGACGACAACATGATCGACGTCACGAAGTAGTGACCGCTTCGGCGACCGGGAATGCGCGCCAGCGGCCCGCTCTCTTATAAATCGCTAATAGCCGAACTTGAGGCGCGGCTGAATCGTATTCATTGAGCGGGAGCTGTTCCGTCATGCGGGGCGTGCGCCCACGTACGCTCCATCTCCGGAATTCATGACGGAAACTTCGCGGCTCATTCCATTGATCCGGCGCTTGGCGACGAGCGCCATTGCGGCGCTCGCGGTGCTCGCGCTGACCGTCGCCCTGATGACGTACCTCACCTGGCAGTCGTCGCAGGTGGCGCGGCACACGCGCACGGTGCAATTCGTTGGCGGGCGAGCCCTCGATCTCGCCCTCGATCGGCAGACGAGCATCGCAGGCTACCTGATCACCGACGACACCACGATCCTCACGCTCGAGCGACGGGCCCGCCCCGCGCTTCAGCGCACGCTGGATTCGCTCACGCGGCTCACCGCCAACGATCCCGCGCAGCAATCTCGCCTGCGACGGATCTCGGCTGCGATCGATACGTGGGACCGCACGTACGCGGACCGCGTCCTGCGCACGCCCGACTTCGCGGGGCGACAGCGCATCGGGCGGGAAGAGAGGGCCGGCGTGGCGGCGTTCGCCACCGCGAGGTCCGAACTCGATGAGTTCCTCGGCGAAGAGGCGTCCATCTACACCAGTCGCGCCCAGCGCAATGCGCTCTGGCGATGGGGCGAGTTGGTCGTCGTGGGGCTCGAGGCGTTGATCGTGCTCGTCGCACTCACGCGACTCAGGCGCGAAGTGCTCGCGCGAGCTGCATACGCCGTCGAGCAGCAATCGCAGCTCGAAGAGCAGGCGATCGAGCTCGAGGCGCAGACGGCCAAGCACGAGATGCTCACAACCGATGTGGAGCAGGCGAACAGGGAGTTGATGGATGCGACGGTCGATGCGGAAGAGTCGCGAGACAATGCGATGATCCTCGAGCAGCGTTACCGACTGCTGTTCGATCGTAATCCCGTACCGATGTGGGTGTACGACGAAAAAACCCTTCGCTTCCTGACGGTGAATGCCGCAGCGGTGCAGCAGTACGGCTACTCGGTACGGGAATTCCTGGACATGACGTTGAAGGACATTCGCCCGCCCGAAGATACGGCCGTCCGGAGGCGGCACGTGCGGACCGAGTCGGATCTCGGCCAGAGTCCCGGCCGGCGCCACCGTCGCAGAAACGGCAGCCTGATTTGGGTTGAGATCGTGTCGCACAGCGTGGAGTTCGAGGGACGGAGCGCGCGCATCGTGCTCGCCATGGACGTGACCGCGCGCAGGTCGGCGGAGGCCGCGCTGAGCGAGAGCATCGGAATACTACGGGCCGTCGTCGATGACTCGCCGCTGGCGATCATCATCTACACACCCGATCTGGTCATCAGCCGATGGAACAAGGCCGCCGTGGCGCAGTTCGGCTTGAGCGCCGAGCAGGCGATCGGGCAATCAGTGCTCGCCATCATTCCCGACGACAAGGTGGAGGAATCCACCGGGTTGCGGGCCCGCCTCGCGGCCGGCGAGGTGATCACGAACCTCGAGACGAAGCGGAAGCGAAGCGACGCTAGCATCCTCGACGTGCAGCTGTCCGAATGCGCGCTGCACAGCGACAACGGCGATCTGACCGGCTTCGTCGCCATCGTTTCCGACGAGACCGAGCGCAAGACGCTCGAGGCGCAGTATCGGCAGGCGCAAAAAATGGAGGCGGTGGGGCAGCTCGCCGGGGGAGTCGCGCACGACTTCAACAATCTCCTGACTGTCATCATCAGCTACAGCCAAATGCTCCTCGGCGACATGGACGAGGGCTCGACATCGCACGCCGATGTGCGCGAGATCAAGCGCGCCGCGGAGCGCGCCGCGTTGCTCACCAAACAGCTGCTGGCGTTCAGCCGCCAACAGGTTCTGCGTCCGCAGATTCTCGACCTCAACCTCGTGATCGGCGACCTCGAACTGATGTTGCGACGGCTCCTGCGCGAGGACATCAGCATCGTCTTCACGCTCGACGCCGAGCTCGGCTCCGTGGCCGCCGATCCGGGTCAGGTGGAGCAGATCGTGATGAATCTCGTCGTCAATGCGCGCGACGCGATGGAGACTGGGGGAACGCTGGCGATCGAGACCGCGAACGTGATCTTCGAAACTCCGTACCAGCTCCGCGCGAGCGAGCCGCCGCTCGCGGCCG
>DATHJR010000121.1:0-4112 GCA_035286525.1 Gemmatimonadaceae bacterium
CGACCCAGTACATCACCTGGCGATAGGCGAAGCGCTGCAGGAAGATCAGCCACGTGAGCCACTTGTCCTCGTCGGGCTCGAGCGTGAAGGCGAGAATGGACGCGAGCCAGTCGACGAGGAGGGAGACGGCGTAGTACGTCAGCACCTGTTCCACCGAGGTGATCGCGTACGTCGCGCCGTGCGCCTCGCGTATCGCCCACGCACTCCACAGGCTGAGCACGAACATCAGGTCCGCGATCGGCGAGAGGAACGGGTAGATGATCTGGAAAAGAAGCACATTGGGAAGCGCGACGAAGCCGAGCGATCCGTATCGAGGGTGGAAGAAGGTGCGCCGATGCTTCCAGAGGCATTGCAGCGTGCCGAACGACCAACGGAAACGCTGCTTGGCGAGTCCGCCGAGTGTGTCGGGCGCCTCGGTGTAGCCGATCGCTTCGTCGGCGTACGCGATCGAGAATCCGCGGCGGCGAATCGACAGCGTGAGGTCCTGATCCTCCGCGAGCGTGTCCTCGCTGAAGCCACCGACCTTTTGCACGAGCGACTTTCGCCATGCGCCCACGGCGCCCGGCACTACGGTGATGCAGTTGAGCAGCGAGAACGCGCGCCGATCGAGATTCTGGCTCGTCACGTACTCGATGGCTTGCCAGCGCGTGACGAGATTGATTCGATTTCCGACCTTTGCGTTTCCGGCCACCGCGCCGACCGTTGGATCGTGCAGCGGCTCGACGAGCTCGGCCACCGTGTCGGGCGCGAAGAGCGTGTCCGCGTCGAGGCAGATCACGATCTCTCCGGTGGCGTAGCCGAGGCCGTAGTTCAGAGCGCTCGCCTTTCCTCCGTTCGGCTTGCGGAAGATGCGCACCCTCGGGTGCTGTCCGTATGCCGCGCTTGCCACTTCGTACGTCTGGTCCGGAGATCCGTCGTCGACCACGACGACCTCGAGATCGCCCGGATACTCCTGCGCGACGAGCGTCTCGATCGTGCGCAGAATGACCTTCTCCTCGCGGAATGCCGGCACGATCACGCTCACCGACGGCGCAAAGGTGATCGGCGCGTCGCGATTCTGGTGATTCTTCACGTGCTGGATGATCGCGAGAACGGTCATGAACACCAGTCGCGCGAAGCCGAGGAAGATAGCGAGGAAGAAGATCCAGTAGAGCAGCCACTGCACGAGGCTCAGCGTTCCCCATCCGATGAGCTCTCCCGCGCGCGCGAGCCGATTGCGCGGCGGTAGCCCGGGCATCGCCTGATCGCGCGTCAGTCCAATGAGTTGCGAGAGCGGCACGACCGTGTCGCCGACGGCGCGCAGCGTGTCGATGAGAGGCCCGAGCGCGGCCACGGTTTGGCTGCGGTCGCCGCCGCCGTCGTGCAGCAGCACGACGTTTCCGCGCGTGCGCTGCGCGAGCACGGTATCGATGATCGTCTTCACACCCGGTGACTGCCAGTCCTCGGCGTCGATGTGCAGTCCGATGATCAGGTAGCCGCGCTCCTTCGCGATTTGCGCCGGCACCAGCTCATCGAGCGTCGTCGGCTCGGCGTCGCCGAAGTACGGCGGGCGGAAGAACGCCGTGCGCCGCCCGAGCACCGCCTCGAAGAGTCGCTCCGTGGCATCGAGCTCGAGCTTCGTGCGCTTGTCGCTCGTGAAGGCGAGATTCGGATGCAGGAAGGTGTGGTTCCCGATCAGATGTCCTTCGTTCACGATGCGCCGCAATAGCGGCAGATGCCGCTCCGCGTTCTCGCCGATGAGGAAGAAGGTGGCGGTCACGCCGCGTGACTTGAGCGTGTCGAGAATCATCGGCGTCCACTGTCCATCGGGACCGTCGTCGAAGGTCAGCGAGATCAGATGCGGATCGCTGCTGCCGTATCGATTGACGATGTACGGCGTGCCGACCTTGTGAATCACCTCATCCACGACGAGATGCGTCGTCGGGTCGATGCGTACGGTGCGATTCCCGGAGTCCGGGCTGGCGAACAGATCGAGAATTTCGCCATTCCCTTCCATCTCGGCGTCGTAGCCTGGCGGGATGACGCTGAGCAGCGCCGCCGACGAGTCGATGCCCGCCTTGCCGATCACGCGCCAGATGGCCGGATCTTCCGAGCCCATTCGCCAGATGCCCATCCCCGCGGTGCCGAGCGCCTGCGCCGCCAGCGTCTGGTTGTACGCGGTGATCGCGTCGAGATACCACGCCAGGTGATCCGTCGAGTCGCGATCGGTCCACGTCGCGTACGGATTGAGCGTCGTCGAATCGAAGTGCAGCACCTTCTTGTCCGCCTTGCGCACGGAGGACATGATCTCCTGAAAGGTCAGCTGTTGACCGTTCGTGGTGCTGTCGCCGTCGTTCCAGTCGTAACCGTACGCGCCGACGATCGGGATTGCCTTCTGCGCGGGTACGAAGCGCAGCATGTGCTTCATGCGCTCGACGAACCACTGCTGGCTGGCGATCGGCCCCGGATCACCCGTCTTGCCGAAGTGCTCGTCGTACAGCATCAGGAACAGGTAGTCGTTCGCGGCGGCGAAACGCGAAAGCTGACGGTCGCTGTCGTTCACCGACGCGGCCTGCGTCACGAGCTTCCCCATGGGGGCAAGCCTTCGCCGCAGGTCGGTAACGAACGAAGCGATCGACTCGGTGAGCTCCTGCGGCTCCTCCTCGAAGTCGATCGTGACGCCGCCCATTCCATAGTAGGAGACGCTGTCCGTCAGCTGCTTGAGCGCCAGCGCTCGCGATGCGGAATCGGAGAGCAGGTGGCGCAACCCCGCGGCATCCCAGTGCTTAGTGGCCGAGTCGAAGTTGCTGACCATGAGGAAGATCTGCGGCCGCAGCTTCGGATCCGGAACGGCGCTCGCGATGGTGACGGCCACGCGTCGATCGACGCGCATTCGAAGCCCGTTTCCGTTCGGCCCCAGCCACGCGCACTCGCAGACGACCCAATCGAGGTCGTCGGCGTGATGCAACAGCGCGTCGAGCGAGTTGTCGTCCCACGTGACGTAGAATCCGGCGACGATCGGCGCGCCGGGAGCGCGCACGCGCCCCGGAACCGAGCGTCCGCGCACCGGAAGCACGTTCGCGCGCACACCCGGCACGCGATTTTTCCGCAGCGTGAAGTAGAGCTGCAATTTCTTCGAGAGCTGCTCGCGCTCGATCTTGCTCGTCGTCAGCCGCGGGGATCGCGCGAACGGCTCCCCCGTGAGCGGGATCTCCGGAAGGAGGGGCGGAATGATCACCATGGTCAGCGTGACGGCCGCTACCGCACTGGTGATCACTCCCACGACGAGCGCGACGCGACGCAGCCGCCTCCAGCGGCGTCCGGTTTCGTCCAGAAAAATCGGCGCGCGGCGAGGTGATCGGGTACCGAGGTCCACTGAGGTCAACTTAGCGGGGTCGAACGTGAGGTGAAGATAAGAGAGCTCTAAGAGAGATCGGGATTACGCAAAGTGAGTCGCTTTTAATTGCCATCGTCGTTAATGATGAGGCCGCATCGCCGATAATCATGGGGGAGAGGATTCACACTGAGAGCGACCTGACAAGCTCTTCTACCCCACGATACAACAAGAGGATCGGCTAATGCGCCCGTTTTCACGCTGCTCGCGACAGAACATCACGATTGCTTCGCCACTCGACACACGTTCGCTGAGCCGCGCTGTGATTGCGATTGTCGCGATCGGTGCACTCGCCGCTTGCTCCGCTGATCAGAATCTCCCCGTGGACCCGGCGCGCAACTCGCCTCCGACTCCGAATTCGAAGGTCGATGCCTCGGCATTCGTGTATGTCTCCGATGCAACTGGCGTCAACCAGCTGTGGCAGCACGTAGGTGGCGTGAACACCCGCATCACGTTCTCGGATGCGACGGACAAGGATCCACATAGTGCAGCAGGACACCTCGTGTTCGCATCCTTTCGCGACGGTGATGAAGAAATTTATATGGCGAAGAACGACCTTTCCGGCCTCAAGCGACTCACCGCAATCGGCGGCGAAGACGAGCAGCCGAACCTGAGCCCCAATGGCGCCCGCATCGCCTTCGTGAGTGATCGCACGGGCACCGCGCGGCTCTGGACTATGGATTCCACTGGCGCGAACCAGGTGGCGCTCTCGACCGGCTCCGATGCCAACGTTCCCGAG
>DATHJR010000122.1:0-11493 GCA_035286525.1 Gemmatimonadaceae bacterium
CGAGCCGCTCGACCAGGAACCGCTCCGCCGCGCGCTCGGCGAGCTCGCGATGTACAGGTGGGTCGTCGTCACGAGCCGCAACGCCGTCGAGTTGCTTTGGACGGCGCTGCGCGAGCTCGGTCTCGACGCGCGCGCGTTCGCGAACACGAAGCTCTGCGCGGTGGGGCCCGCGACGGCCGACGCGCTGCTCGCGCATGGACTCGCGGTCGACGTCGTCCCCGATCGCTACGTCGCGGAGGGTGTGATCGAGAAGCTCCGCGAGCGCATCGATGTGCGCGGCGCGCGTGTGCTCTTCGCGCGCGCCGCCGGCGCGCGGGAGCTGCTCCCCGCCGCACTCCGCGAGATGGGCGCCGCCGTGGATGAGATCGAGATCTATCGTGCCGTCCCCGACCTCTCCGGGCTCGCAACGCTCAGCGACGCGCTCGACGCCGGCATCGTAAGCCTCGTGACCTTCACCTCCGCGTCCACAGTGCGCTACTTCGTCGACGCGCTCGGTCCCGCGCGCGCGGGACTAGCCCGCGGCGCATCGATCGGGCCGGTGACCAGCGACGCGGCGCGCGCGCTGGGCGTGCCGGTCGAGATCGAGGCGGCTGAGTCGACCATCGCGTCGCTGGTGCAGACCATCATCACGCACCTCTCTCCGCACACGGACAGGCGTCCCGCGCGCTAGCCATCGCGGGCAAAGGCGCACAGCTTTCGACGATGACCGACACCGTCCGAATCGCGACGCGCGCCTCCGAGCTCGCGCTTCGGCAGGCGCGCATGGTGCAGGCGGCGCTCGACGCGGCAGGAACGCCGTCGGAGCTCGTCACCTTCAAGACCGTCGGCGACAAGAAGCTCGACGAGTCACTCAGCGCCATCGGCGCGAAGGGGCTGTTCACCAAGGAGCTCGAGGACGCGCTCGCGGCCGGCAAGGTCAACTGCTGCGTGCACTCCCTCAAGGATCTTCCCACCGACCTTCCCGCGGGACTCGCGCTGGTCGCGATGCTGGTGCGCGAAGACCCGCGCGATGTGCTCGTGGTGAACGATCGCATCGTCGCCGAGTCGATCGACGATCTTCCGCGCGGGAGCCGCGTCGGTACGTCGAGCTTGCGACGCCGCGCGCAGCTGCTACACAAGCGCATGGATCTCGAGGTGGTCGAGCTGCGCGGCAACGTGCCGACGCGGCTGCGCAAAGTAGACGAAGGGCAGGTGCACGCGGCGATCCTCGCCGGCGCGGGGCTCAAGCGGCTCGAGGCCGAGCAGCGCATCGACGCGTGGCTCGATGCTCCCGACTGGCTTCCGGCGGCCGGGCAGGGCGTCATCGCCGTCGAGGTGCGCGAGGGCGACACCAGAATGGCCGAGCTGCTCGCGCCGATTCACCACGCACCGACTGCGTTTGCGGCGCGCGCCGAGCGCACGCTGCTCGCGGCGCTCGATGGCGGCTGTCAGGTGCCGATCGGCGCGCTGCTCATCGGCGAGGGTGAGGGCGCGGTGTTGCACGCGCTGGTGAGCGATCTGCACGGCAAGCATCTCTTGCGTGGGTCGCTGATCGTGGGAAAGCAAACCGCGGAGGAGGTTGGCGTAGCACTCGCCGCGCGCATGCGCCGCGATGGCGCAGCCGGAATTCTCGCGGCGGTCCGCCTCGACACGACGAAAATCCCGTCGCCGCAGCCGGAATGAGCGCGTGACTCCATTACTTGACTCAGTCAACTATTAGCCGCGATGCCATCTTTTCCCGAATATCGTCCACGTCGCCTCCGCCGCACGGAGGCGCTCCGCAAGTTGATCCGGGAGACGCACCTCGCGGCGTCGCAGCTCGTGCTTCCGCTGTTCGTGCGCTCCGGATCGAAGGTCCGCAACTCGGTCGGCTCGATGCCAGGCGTCTTTCAGCTATCCGTCGACGAGTTGCTGCGCGACGTCGATGAGGCTACCGAGGAGGGAGTGGGCGGCGTCATTCTCTTCGGTCTTCCCGACACGAAGGACGCGACGGGCTCTTCGGCGTGGGATGAGAAGGGCCCCGTGCCAAGCGCGGTGCGCGCGCTCAAGCGGCAATTTCCGCAGCTCGTCGTCATCACCGACGTGTGCATGTGCGAGTACACGGATCACGGCCACTGCGGAATTCTTCGCGACGGCGAAGTGGACAACGACGCGACGCTCGAGCTCTTGTCGCGCACCGCGCTCGTGCACGCGGCGGCCGGCGCCGACATCGTGGCGCCGAGCGACATGATGGACGGCCGCGTCGGCGCGATCCGTCGCGCGTTGGATGGTCAGAAGCTCACCAACACCGCGATTCTCGCCTACGCCGCGAAGTACGCGTCGGCATTCTACGGCCCCTTTCGCGAGGCCGCCGAGTCCACCCCGAAGTCCGGCGATCGTCGCGGCTATCAGATGGACGCTGCGAATTCCGACGAGGCCATGCGCGAAGTGTGGCTCGATATCGAGGAAGGCGCGGACGCCATCATGGTCAAGCCTGCCGGCCCGTATCTCGACATCGTTGCGCGCGTGAAACAGGAGACCGGCTACCCCGTGGCCGCCTATCAGGTGAGTGGCGAGTACGCTATGCTTCTTGCAGCAGCCGAGCGAGGCTGGATAGATCGCGAGCGCGCGATGCTCGAGTCGCTGATGGGCATTCGGCGCGCCGGCGCGGACTTCATTCTCACCTACTTCGCGACCGAAACGGCCCGACTCCTGTCATGAGATTTCGCACCTTTCCCGGCACCGGTGTCAGCGTAAGCGAAGTCGGCTTCGGACTCTGGACACTTTCCACCGGCTGGTGGGGTGACGTCACCGACGAGCAGGCGATCGGCATGATGCGCCGGGCGCTCGATGATCACGGCGTCACCTTCTTCGACGCCGCCGACGCATATGGCAATGGGCGAAGCGAGCATCAGCTTGCCGCCGCGTTCCGGGGACGTCGGAGTGACGTCATCTACGCGACCAAGATCGGCTACGACATCTACGACGAAGAGGCGGCGAAAACGCGCCGCGGGCAGAGCGAGCTTCCGCAGCGCTTCGAGCCGAAGTTCATGCGCTACGCCGTCGACAAGTGCCTCGAGCGACTCGAGACCGACTACATCGATGTCCTCCAGCTCCACAACATCAAGATGGAGCACGTCCGCACGCCCGAAATCTGGGAGACGATGCGAGAGCTCGTGCGCGAAGGAAAGATTCGCGCGTGGGGCGCCGCGTTCGGACCCGCGATCGGATGGTTGTACGAGGCAGTGGAGCTCGTGGAGCGCGAGAGGGACATCAACACCATCCAGATGATCTGGAACGTCATCGAGCAGCACCCGGGCACCGCGATGCTCGAGGCCGCGCGCACGCACGCGCCCGACTGCGTCTTCAACGTCCGGGTGACGCACGCATCCGGAATGCTCGAAGGGAAGTACACGGAAGACACCGTATTCGCGGAGAACGATCACCGCCGTCATCGTCCGCGGTCGTGGCTCATCAACGGCATCCAGAAGGTGCGCACGCTCGATTTTCTCACCAGGCGCATGACGCTCGGACAGGCCGCGCTCAAGTGGCTGCTGGCCGATCCGCTCGTGGTGACGACGCTTCCGAACATCTACGACGACGAGCAGCTCGACGAGTTCGCGGCCGCGAGCGATCTCGCCGATCTCACCAGCGACGAGATGGCGCGCGTCGCGGAGCTGAACGCGACGAACTTCGGCGTCGCCGGCGAGTCGCAGGCGTACAAGGGAACCATGCGACGCGATGAAGCGCAGCAGCCCGCAAAGGCAGCGCGTTGATCCATCCCTGGCACGGCCTTCCGCCGGGATCGCATCCGCCGGAGAAAGTGACCGCAGTCGTCGAGATCCCGAGTGGCAGCCGCAACAAGTACGAGCTCGACAAGGAGTCCGGACTCTTTCGCCTCGACCGCGTATTGTATTCGGCGGTTCACTATCCGGCCGACTATGGTTTCATACCGCGCACACTGGCCGAGGACAACGATCCCGCGGACATCCTCGTTCTGTTGAATGAGCCGACGTTCCCCGGCTGCCAGATCGATGCCCGGCCGATTGGCGTGTTGCGCATGACCGATCGCGGCGAGGCCGACGACAAGATTCTCGCGGTGCCGAGCAACGATCCGTTCTACGAGGAATACTTCGACATCGCGGACATTCCGCAGCACTATCTGCGCGAGGTCGAGCACTTCTTTCACATCTACAAGGATCTGGAGGGGAAGCGCGTGCAGACGATCGGATGGGAGCAGGCGCCGCGCGCGATGCAAATCATCCGCGAATCGATAGTGCGATACGACGATAAGTACGTCGTCCCAAGTGGCCCCTGATGTCCGTTTCCCATGGACACTAGCTCACGGATGAGATGACGCCTCGTCGTCAGCGCGGGCACATCATCCACAGCCGGCTCGCTGCGCTCGTGAGCGCAGACCCGGCCGCGAGGAAGCGGCTGCGCGCGCTTCGCCGCGCGCTCGCGGGCGCGAAGCGATGCACGTTTCTCGTGCAGAACGATCCCGATCCGGATGCAATCGCGTCCGCGCTCGCGCTGCGGCGCACGCTCGGCTTTTCCGCGGCACGCTCGCCGATCGTCACGGCCGGGCAGATCACGCGGCCGGAAAACCAGCGCCTCATCGCCGAGCTGCACGAGCGCGTGCGCCACGTGCCGATCGAGCGCGTGCCGCTGCTCGCTCCGCTCATTCTCGTCGACGTGCAACCGCCGTACTTCGGTGATGCGCTGCCGGGCGTAGCCGCGGTGATCGACCATCATCCGAGCACGGGCTCGTATCGCGCGCGCTTCCGCGACGTGCGAACCAACTACGGCGCCAGCGCCACGATGGCGGCGGAGTATCTGCTCGCTGCGGACGCCGACGGTGTGTCCACCCGCCTCGCCACCGCGCTGCTCTATGGCATCGTGACGGACACGAAGTCGCTGTCGCGCGCCGCGAGCGACGAGGATCTGCAAATGTTCGCGCTGCTCTTCGCGCGCGCCGATCACGTCGCGCTGCGGCGCATCCAGCACCCGTCGTACCGCCCTCTCGCGCTCAAGCGATTCGGCGTCGCGCTCGAGCACGCGCGCGTGCGCAACGGCCTCGCCTTCGTGCACCTCGGCCCGCTTCCAGAGGACCAGGAGCACATCGTCGCGCAGCTCGCCGAGTTCTGCCTCGGCATGGCGGGCGCGGAGATCTCGGCGGTGTCCGGGGTCTTCGGCGGCAAGTTCGCGATGAGCCTGCGCTCGCTCTCGCCGAACGCAAAGCTCGGCGAGCGAATCCGCCGGCGCTTCAGCGCGTTCGGCAGCGCGGGAGGTCATCCCATGATGGCGAAGACGGTCGTGCCGCTTCCGGCGTGGAGAAAGGTGCACAAGTACAATGGTCAGGAAGGGCTTGCCAGAAGCATTCGGCGGGAGCTCGTCAAGGCGCTCGCCGACGGGAAATGACCGGCGGCGAGCGCGTCGTGCAGCCGCTCGAGATCACGGCGCCCGCGCGCGCCGGCTGGAGCGCGCCGCCGAATCTCCGCCAGAACCTCGCGTCGGAGGCCGTTCGCCAGACACACAAGCGCATCGTCATCTGCGCCGACGGAACGTGGAACAGCGCGAAGGCGACTGCCCCGGTTGGCAGCTCGGCCACGACGAACGTGTGGCTCACTTACCAGCTCGTGAAACCACACGCGACCGACGGCACGCCGCAGCTCGCGTACTATCACCCGGGCGTGGGCACTGGCGGCTTCATCGACCGAGTGATCGGTGGCGTCACGGGGTACGGGCTCGACCGAAATATTCAGCAGTGCTACCGCTTTCTCGTTGACCATTATCATCCCGGCGACTACGTCTATCTGTTCGGCTTTAGCCGCGGCGCGTACACGGTGCGCAGTCTCGCAGGGCTGATCCGCAACTGCGGCATCATCGATGCGGAGAAGCTCACGATCGGAATGGATGTCGATGCCGCGGTGCACGAGGCGTTCAAGTTGTACCGCAGGCGCGGTGACGCGACCGCGCCGAACGCGCAGCAGTCCGTCGATTTCCGCGCGCGGCACTCGCACCCCGATTTCCGCATCACGTGCATCGGGGTGTGGGACACCGTCGGCTCGCTCGGAATTCCGGTGGGGCTGCTCGGCCACTTGACGTCGCATCTCGTCGGCTTCCACGATGTCACGCTGAGCAGCTGGGTCGACTGCGCCTATCACGCGGTTGCGGTGGACGAGCGCCGCCGCCCGTTCGTGCCGACGCTCTGGCTGCAGCAGCCCGACGCGCGCGAGCACGGGCAGCGCATCGAGCAGCGATGGTTCACGGGCGTGCACTCGGATGTGGGCGGTGGTTACCCGTGGGCGGAGCGCGGGCTCGCGACGCTGGCCCTGCGATGGATGGTCGAGCGCGTGACGGCGGCCTGCCGCCTCGAGCTCGATCCTTCGTCACTCGACACGGCGCCGGCATGCGCGAGCGACCTGCACGATTCGATGACGCTCTGGTATCGTCTGTGGAAGCCGGCAACCCGCACGATCGATGGCGGGCTGGGACACTACGGTGCGCGCGACGACGCGCGCATCACGGACGAGTGCATCGATGCGTCCGTAGACCGGTGGCGCGCACAGTACAGGAACACCCCAATGCCTGTGGTGCAGCGGCCCTACGCGCCTGAGAACGTTGTCGATTACGAGAAGCGGGTCGCCCAGCAGGCGAACGTGGCGCCCGTGGAGCCGAGCGACTACCCGTCGGATCTGCGGCTCACGGGAGTGCCGCACGATCGCCACTGACTGGCCGCGGGACTCTGACTCCTGTGGCATATTGACTAATCAATAAACGTTGATATATTGCCGTCATGACGACGATGGCTACCGACACGAGACTCGCGCGCGCCGCGGTGCTGTTCCACGCACTCTCGGACGAGACGCGCCTCGAGATCATGCAGATGCTCCGCCACGGTGAGCGCTGCGTGTGCGAGCTCATGGATGAGCTGGATGCCGCCCAATCGCGGCTGTCCTTTCACCTTCGGGTGCTGAAGGACGCGGGGCTGGTATCCGATCGCAAGGAGGGGCGCTGGTCCTACTACGCCATCGTCCCGGATGCCCTGGCCGAGCTGCATGACTTCAGTATCGGGCTACAGCCTTCGGCGCACCGGCGGGAGATGCGCAAGGTTGGTCGCTGCTGCTAATGCTGGTCGCGATCACGTGAACTGTCACGATTCATTCATCAACGTTTGTTGATTAAAGGAGAGCCATGTCGAATCCGCCGGAGCTCACGCAGGTCGTTCAGGAGAAGTACGGGGACGCCGCGAGACGCGTCCTCGCCGCCGTCGAGCTCCCGGAGGCAGCGGCTGCCTCCTGCTGCACGCCCAAGGCTGGTGCGATCAATTCGTGCTGCGGTGGCTCAGCCTTCGACGGCCAGACCGATCCCATTACCTCGAATCTGTACGTGAACGGTGAGATCGACGAGCTGCCCGAGGCAGCCGTACTCGCCTCGCTCGGGTGCGGCAACCCCACCGCGCTCGCCGAGCTCGCGCCCGGCGAGATCGTGCTCGACCTCGGCTCCGGCGGGGGCATCGATGTGCTGCTCTCCGCGCGTCGTGTCGGCCCGTCGGGAAAGGCGTACGGCCTGGACATGACCGACTCGATGCTCGAGCTCGCGCGCCGGAATCAGGCGGAGGCCGGCATCGAGAACGTCGAATTTCTCGAGGGAAACATCGAGCAGATTCCGCTCCCCGATGCCTCGGTAAACGTGGTGATCTCCAACTGCGTGATCAATCTCTCCGGCGACAAGCGGAGGGTGCTGGCCGAAGCCTTTCGGGTGCTCAAACCCGGTGGCCGATTCGCAGTGAGCGATGTGATCGTACGCGGCGAGGTTCCCGCTGCGGTGCGTGCGAGCATGGAGCTGTGGGTCGGATGCATCGCCGGCGCCCTCGAGGAGTCGGAGTTCGCACGGCTGCTCGAGGACGTAGGCTTCGAAAAGCCGACGTTCGAGCCCACTCGATTCTACGCGGCGAAGGACGCGGCTGCATTCCTCGCCCAGTCGGGGCTCGATGTCGAGGCGGTCGCGCACGAAATCGACGGTAAGTTCCTGAGCGCGTTCGTGCGCGCGACGAAACCGTGCTGCGCAAGCGGTTGTTGTTCATGAGCCGGCGATCGAACGTCGTATGAACATTCGGAGGCTTTAGATCATGGCGACCACTCTCGAAACTGCAGGCGTCACGCTCCGCGCCGCCGTCGGCGCGGACCTCGACGACGTCGAGCATCTCCTCACCGCGAGCGGCTTGCCCGTGGTGGGCGTCGCCGAATCGCTGGACACCTTCATCGTCGCCGAGGGCCAGGGCCGTGTGGTGGGCGTCGTCGGCCTGGAGATGTGCTGCGAGCACGCGCTGCTTCGCTCCACCGCCGTCTCGCCGGAATGGCGGGATCACGGTCTCGGTCGCCGCCTGGTCGAGCGGATCATCGCGGAGGCGGAGTCGCGGGACTTGCGCGCGCTCTATCTCCTCACGACGACCGCCGAGCACTACTTCCCGAGCTTCGGATTCGTGAAGACCACTCGCGAAGCCGTTCCGGCCTCGGTGCAACAGACGGCCGAATTTCAGACCGCGTGCCCGGCGTCGGCGTGCGTGATGTGCCTGACGCTTCCCGCAGGGCCAGCGGGATGAAGACATGAGATACGCCCTCATCTCGGACATACACGCGAATCTGCCCGCACTCGAAGCGGTACTGGCCGACATCGCGATGCGTCCCGACATCGCCGCCACGTATCACCTGGGCGACCTCGTCGGATATGCGCCGTGGCCGAACGAGACGGTCGACCGCATTCGGGATGCGGGGATCGCCGGCATCGCGGGCAACTACGACTCCACGGTGGGGCTGGACTACAAGCATTGTGGCTGCAAGTACGAGGATCCGAAACAGGCCGAGCTCGCGCACCTCTCGTTCGAGTGGACGAAGCAGCACGTCTCGGCAGGTGTGAAGCACGTGCTCGCATCGCTGCCGTTTCGCCTGGATCTGCGCCCGCTGGGCGGCCACCTCTCGGGTCCAACCGTGATTCTCGTGCACGGAGCGCCCGCACTCAACACGCTGTACCTGACCGAAGATCGCCCCGACGCTTTCCTCACGAGGATGGCGGAGATCGCGGGAACTAAGACCGGCGACGTACTCTGCTTCGGTCACACGCACCTGCCGTGGCATCGAACCATCGAGGGCATTCACTTCTTGAATACCGGCAGCGTCGGACGGCCCAAGGACGGCGACTGGCGCGCAGGCTACGTGATTCTCGATGTCGACAAGTCAGACGTGAAGTTCGAGTTCGTGCGCGTGGAATACGATCTGGACGCCGTCGTGAAGGCGATCCGGGCGAGCGAGCTTCCGGACGAATTCGCCGACTATCTCGCGGCCGGCGGAAAGCTTGCGCCGGCATCCAGCGATCAGGATGGAGAGACGGGCTGATCGTGAACAACACGGTCAAGCTCCCACGGTCGTGACTACGCGGGCCGCGTTGGCATGAACAGCCGGGCGCCGCAGGATTCGCGACGACTGGTCGCCGAAGCGATCGGGACGTTTTTTCTGGTGCTGATCGGCCCGGGCGCCGTCATGGTGAACGCGGCATCGAGCGGCGCAGTGTCGCACGCAGGCGTGGCGCTCGCGTTCGCGTTCGTCGTCACCGCGATGATCTTCGCGCTCGGTCACGTCTCCGGCGCCCACATCAACCCCGCGGTGACGATAGGCTTCTGGTCGGTACGACGCTTTCCGTCGCGCGATGTGGTTCCATACATCCTCGCACAGTGCCTCGGCGCCATCGCGGCATCGGCCGTGTCCCGCTCGGTGCTTGGCGTCGTCGGCCAGATGGGCGCGACGCTCCCGGCTCGAGCGCTCGGCATCGGAGCTGGCGGGGCGTTCGTGATCGAGTGGCTCCTGTCGTTCGCGCTCATGCTCGTGATCATGGCTGTCGCCACCGACGAACGTGTCGCGGACGGATTTGCGGCCATCGCCGTTGGACTCACCGTTGGCTTCTGCGCGATGATGGGCGGGCCACCGACTGGAGCCTCGATGAATCCCGCCCGATCGCTCGGCCCGGCGGTCGTCGGTGGATTCTGGGATGCGCATTGGGTGTACTGGCTCGCACCGGTGACCGGAATGCTCGCAGCAGCGCGGTGCTACGAGTTCCTGCGCGGCGGTGCATCGCGAACGATCGAGGCCTCGCCGAGCATGCAACCGATCGGACTGGAGGGTCCGATCGATTGAACCTGAACAGATTCACGTCAGCGCGTTCCCGCTATCATTCGAGTGACATCTCCGGACAGGCTCATCGTATGACAAACCCGCCACCGATCGCGTGCACGCTACCAGCCGGCGACTACGTGACTCGGCTTTCGTCGATCGCGGATCTCAATCGCTCGTTCCTTCGCGGGCATCGGCGGAAGGGGCACGTGCTCGAGCTCACCTACGCTCCGGAGGCTGCGCCGCTGGTGCGCGATCTCGTGCAGCGCGAACGCGAGTGCTGTGCGTTTCTCGAATTCACGATCGTGGAAACGACCGATGAGATCCTCCTGCGAATAGAGGCGCCTGCTGATGCTGGCGCGGGTGTGACGCTGCTGTTCGCGGCTTTCCTGGCAGCCGCGGCCCTGACGCGAAAAGGCCCCTCCGCTACTGCGGCGCCACCTCGTGAAAGGTGAGCGACGGCTCATGCTGCTGCGTGCTGCGGAGCGTCCATAGCTCGTCGAACACGAGCAGCGACAGCCCCTTCGCATCGTGGAGCCGCATGCGGCCGCCGCCGCGCGATGCGCGCTCGATGGACCCCTCCGGCCCCTCCACCCAGCGCGGGTATCGATACGGCAATCGCTCGAGCCGGCATGGCGCGCCGTACTCGTTCTCGAGGCGGAACAGCATCACGTCGAACTGCAGCATGCCTACCGCGCCGATCACTGGATTCGGGCCGCCGTCGACCTCCGTGAAGAACACCTGCGCCGCACCCTCCTCGGTGAGCTGGCGCAGCCCGGCGTCGAGCTGCTTCCGGCGCATCGGATCCGTCCCGATGATTCGCGCGAAGTGTTCCGGGGCGAAGCGCGGAATGCCGCGATACTCGACGTCGCCATTGGGCGAAAGCGTGTCGCCGATGCGAAGCGTCCCCTTGTCGACGACGCCGATCACGTCGCCCGGCCACGCTTCCTCCACCGCGCTCCGTTCGCGCGCGAGAAACTGCTGCGGCGCCGGAAGACGCACGATCTTTCCCGTGCGGCCGAGCCTCACTTGCATGCCGGCCTCGAACCGCCCCGAGCACACACGCACGAACGCGATCCGGTCGCGATGGCGCGGATCCATGTTCGCCTGGATCTTGAATACGAATCCGGAGAACTCAGGATCGGTGGGCTCCACGATTCCCTTCGTCGACTCGTGAGGCGACGGTGCTGGCGCGAGATCGAGAAACTCTTCGAGAAAGGGCTCGACGCCGAAATTCGTGAGCGCGCTGCCGAAGAACACCGGCGACAGATCGCCCGTGAGCAGCGCCGCGTGGTCGAACGCGTGTCCCGCCGCGTCGAGCAGTCCGATCTCCTGCACGAGGCGGTGATGCGCGTCCTCGCCCAGC
>DATHJR010000123.1:0-8977 GCA_035286525.1 Gemmatimonadaceae bacterium
CTGGCCTTGCCGGCGGGAGAGGGTGCGGCCTTCAGCTTCGCCTCGGCCTCCTGCGCGCGGCGGCGCCACCCGGCCATCTCGTCCGCGAGGGCCTGGATCAAGTACTCGAGCTCCTGAAATGCGACCAGGTCAGGTCGTTCGCTGTCTGACACCTAGCTCTCCCTCCAGGGTACGCAGCACCTTCTCGCGCCGGCCGGCGACTTCCTTGTCACGTAGAGTGCGGTCCGGATGACGGAAGGTCAATCGCCACGCGATGCTTCGGAAGCCCTCGGCGATGCCGGAGCCTCGGTATTCGCTGAGCAGGGTCAGTGACTCGAGCAAGTCCCCGCTCGCGTCGCGAATGGCAGTCTCGACTCGTGACGCGGCCAGATCGTTCGGCACGAGCAGCGCGACATCGACGAACGTCGAAGGGGTCGACGGAAAGGGACGGAACTCGAGGGGCGGAATGGTCGCGCCCACGGCGGCTCGCAGAATTTTCGCCTGGCCTGCGGGCGCGACCGGCTCCGATGAGATGAGCGCCAGCGAGAGCTCGATGCCGAACGCCGGCGGCGCCCATACCGGTGCGTCGAGCGTAAGCCGACGCGCGGAGCCGCGAACTTCCCCGCCAATCGCGATCTCCCAGAGCGCGTCACTGCTCGTGGCTGATCGCGTGTCGACCGGCGAGCCGCCGCCGACCGTGGTGGCGATCAGCTCCGCCAATCCCTTGGCGTCCCACTCGTCGAAGTCGGGAGAGTCGGCGTCCGACCAGTGCGGCGGATGGCGATGGCCCATCACGATCGCCGCGACGCGCATCTCCTCGCGAGGAAGTCCACTCGGCGACGGCAGGAAGACGCTCCCGATCTCGAACAGGCGCACGTCGCGATGATGCTGCGCGAGGTTGTGCTCCGCGCGCCTGGCGAGCGTCTCGAGCAGCTCGCGGCGCAGGTAGCTCTCGTCCTCTGCCATCGGATTGGCGAGGCGCACGTACGAGTCGCCGCCGCGCACGAAGGGCATCGAGAGCGCCTCGAGCAGCCCCGCGGACACGCACGTCTCGCGCACGCGATACGAGAGCACGGCGAGCGGGGAGTCCGGCACCGTGCCGACGCGGAATGGACGCAGCTCGCTCGAGAACGAATCGTAGCCGCGCAGCCGCGCGATCTCCTCAATGAGGTCGACCGGCTGCGTCACGTCGGGGCGCCACGAGGGGATGCTCACCGACGCGCGTCCATTCTCGAACTTCCCGACCACGAAGCCCACCGGCGTCAGCAGCTTCGCGATGTCGGGCTCGGCCACCGGCTCGCCGAGCAGCCGCGCGACGCGAGCGCTGTCGAGCGCGATCGCAAGCGCGTGGCGGGGCACGGGGTACAGATCGACGGGCGCGCCGTCAATCGTGCCGCCGGCGACGGCGATGAGGAGTTGCGCCGCGCGCGCGAGCGCGGACGGCGCCAGCTCGATATCGATGCCGCGCTCGAAGCGATAGCTCGCATCGGTTGAGAGCTGCAACGCGCGTCGCGTGCGGCGCACGCTCGCGGGATCGAAGTACGCGACCTCGAGAAAGATGTCGCGCGTGGCGGCGCTCACCTCGCTCGTGCTTCCACCCATCACGCCCGCCACCGCCTGCGCACGCTCCGCGTCGGCGATGACGGTCATCGACGGATCGAGCTTGCGATCGACGCCATCGAGCGTGCGGATGGTCTCACCGGCGCGCGCGCGCCGCACGACGATTGCGGAGCCTGCGAGCAGCGAAGCGTCGAAGGCGTGCATTGGCTGCCCGACCTCGTGCAGCATGTAATTCGTGGCGTCGACCACGTTGTTGATCGAGCGGCTGCCGACGGCGGCGAGTCTCGAGACGAGCCAGCTCGGACTTGGGCCTACCTTTACGCCGCGGATGAGTACTCCGGCGTAGCGCGGGCTTCCCTCGGGATCGTCGAGCGTCACGCGCACGGCGCCGGCGCCCGCCTCGCGATCGCCGCGTACCAGTGCAGGAATCGTTGCCACGGCGCCATCGAGCGCCGGCAGCTGCGCGGTGCCGTTCGTGGCCGCCGCGATCTCGCGCGCCAGCCCCAGATGCGAGAGTAGGTCCGGGCGATTCGGGGTCACGTCGACGACGATGCGCGTGTCGCCGACCGCGAGAGCTTCGAGAAATGGCGCGCCGGGAGGCAGCGCGGTGTCGAGCTCCAAGATGCCCTCGTGCTCCTCGCCGAGCGCGAGCTCGCGCGCCGAGCAGAGCATGCCATTCGACGTCGCGCCGCGAATCTTGCGCTTCTCGAGCTTCAGGCCGCCGGGCAGCGTGGTTCCGGCCGCCGCGAACGGATACTTGGCGCCAACCTTCACGTTTGGAGCACCGCACACGACTTCGAGCAGCTCGCCCGTGCCCGCATCGACCTTCGTCACCCACAGATGATCCGAGTCCGGATGCGGACCGGCTTCGACGACCTGTCCTACGACGACGCTGGCGAGATCCGCTCGGAGGCGCACCAACTCGTCTACCGGGCAGCAGCGCGCGGTGATGAGGTCGCGCAGCTGCTCCGGTGTGTACTCGAACGGGACGATCGCGCGCAGCCACTCGTACGAGGCGTTCACAGCGCGAACTGTTCGAGAAAGGCGATGTCGGAGTCGTACTGGATGCGAATGTCCGGAATGCCGAAGCGCTGCAGCGCCATGCGCGCCGGGCCCATTCCGAACGCCCATCCCGAGTAGCGCGCGGAGTCGACGCCCGCGGACTCGAGCACACTGGGATGCATCATGCCGCAGCCGAGAATCTCCACCCAGCCGGTCTGCTTGCAGGTCGCGCATCCGGCGCCGTTACAGATGCGGCAGGCGACGTCCATTTCGGCGGAAGGCTCGGTGAACGGAAAGAAGCTCGGGCGGAAGCGGGTGGCGGTCTCGCCGAAGAAGCGATTCGCGAAGTTCGCGAGCGTTGCCCTGAGGTCGACGAAGGAGATGCCCTCGTCCACGGCCATCCCCTCGATCTGCGCGAACATCGGCGCATGCGACGCGTCGAAGAAGTCGCGGCGAAAGACGTTTCCCGGGGCAATGATGCGGATCGGCGGCGGATACGATTGGAGCGTCCGGATCTGCACCGGCGACGTATGCGTGCGAAGCAGTCCGCCGCGCTCGAGGTAGAGCGTGTCGTGCATGTCCATCGCCGGGTGGTTCGGCGGGAAGTTGAGCGCGCCGAAGTTGTACCACTCGTGCTCCGCCTCGGGACCCGTCGCGATCGTGAAGCCGAGGTCGCGGAAGATCGACTCGATCTCCTCCATCACGATCGTGACGGGATGCTTGGCGCCGCGCCACTGACGACGCGCGGGCATCGAGAGATCGATCGCGACGGCGGTGGGCGCGGAGGCGGAGAGTACGGCGTGGCGCGCGTCGATCGCGCCCTCCAGCTCCACCTTCACGGCGTTGAAGCGAGATCCGAATACCGGCTTGTCGGCGCCGGCGAGCTTCGGGAGCAGCGACTTGAAGTCGTTGAGCCCGCCGCGCGTGCGACCGACCGACGATGCGCGCACCGCTTCGAGCGCGTCGAGCGAATCGGCGGCGTTCAGCTGCGCGAGCGTAGCGTCGCGAAACGCGTCGAGCTGTGCGACCAGATCCGCGAGGGTCGTGGACATCTCTTCAGGGCAGTGCGAGGGGTGGAAACGAAACGGCGGCAGCGGCGACGAGGTCGCGCTGCCGCCGACGATCCGAACCGAATGCGACGTGCTCTCGCGTCAGGCGGCGACGGTGAGCGCGGCGCGCGCCTTTTCCGCGAGCATCGTGAAGGCTGCGGGGTCGCGAACCGCGAGATCCGCGAGGATCTTGCGATCGACTTCCACGCCGGCTTTCTTCAGCCCGTGCATGAAGACGCTGTAGCTCATGTCGTGCTGGTGGGCCGCGGCGTTGATGCGAATGATCCAGAGCTTCCGGAAGTCGCGCTTCTTGTTCTTGCGATCGCGGTAGGCGTAGACCCAGCCGCGCTCGACATTTTCCTTCGCGGCCTTCCAGAGCTTCGAGCGGGCGCCGAACGCTCCGCGCGCCGCCTTCATGATCTGCTTCTTACGCTTCAGTCGAACGACGTTGCTCTTTACGCGTGGCATAGTAGTCTCCTTACGCTTGCAGGAGGCGCTTCATGCGCTTGATGTCGCCCTTGGTCGCGATCAGACCGGCGCGGCGAAGGTTGCGCTTCCGCTTGGGCGATTTCTTGGTCAGGATGTGGCTCTTGTAGGCCTTGAACCGCTTGACCTTGCCACTCGCTGTCAGTTTGAAGCGCTTCGCAGCGCCCTTGTGCGTCTTCATCTTCGGCATTGAAATCCCTTGCGGTATGGCAGCCTACTTCGGCGCCAGGATCATTGTCATGTTCTTCCCTTCCAGCTTCGCATCCGCTTCGATCTTGCCGATGTCGGACAGGTCGCTGGACACCCGGTCGAGAACATCCTTGCCCAGCTCCGGGTGCGCGACCTGACGGCCGCGGAACATCATCGTCACCTTCACCTTGTTCCCTTCTTCCAGGAATCGCCGCGCATGCCGCGTCTTCGTGGCGAAATCGTGATCGTCGATTCCCGGACGGTACTTCACCTCTTTGAGGTGAATGACGTGCTGCTTCTTTTTCGCGACCCGTGCCATCTTCGCCTGCTCGAACTTGAACTTGCCGTAGTCCATGATCCGGACGACCGGCGGGCGAGCGAGCGGTGCGACTTCCACCAGGTCCAATCCTTGTGCCTCTGCCTGAGCGAGCGCCGTGTCCAACTCGAGGATCCCAAGCTGGCTGCCGTCGGGCGCAATGACGCGCAGCGGGCTAATGCGAATCTGGCGGTTCACGCGGACACGCTTGGTGCTATCCTGAATGGGCGATATCTCCGAGAAGGACAAAAAAAAACGCGGACACCACTCCGGAGTCCGCGACGTGCGAAGAGCACCCGCATGCGGGCGCCCATCGAACACTGAGACTCCTGCAGCACACCAGGCGCTTGCGCGCGAGGGCCGGAGGGTGAGAGCGAATCAGACTCGCTCTACTTACTTGATTGTCACTACACAATTTACGGGAATGGACCCATAAGTCAACTCCCGAGCGACGCCCTGTTCACGAGGCCAGCTGATACGCCTTTCCATCGTGCGCAAGCCGCCCCCACGCGTGTATGGCATCGTGCTCGAAGATCATCAGCCACTCCTCCTTCAGCGCCCGCGCCAGCGTTCGACGCTTGGTCTCCAGCGTTACCAGCGGCTCCACGTCGTACCCCATGATCCACGGAAGCGGCAGGTGCGCCACCGTCGGCACGAGATCGGCGAGGAAGAACGCGCGCTCCCCCTTCGACTCGAGCAGGATCCCCTGATGAAATGGCACGTGCCCGGGTGTTGGAAGGACGGTGATCCCCGGCACGATCAGTTTCTCTCCCTCGACCAGATCGAACAGCCCCGCCTCGACGACGGGCACGAAGTTGTGGGCGAAGTAGCTCGCCGCCGTTCGCTCGTTGGTGTGCGAGGCGAATTCGAGCTCGCCGCGCTGCACGACGTAACGCGCCTTCGCGAACGTCGGCCGCACCACGCCCGCCTCGTCGCGATACGTGTTGCCGCCGCCATGATCGAAGTGCAGATGCGAATCGATCACGATTGCGATGTCGTTTGTGGTGTAGTTGAGCTTCGCCAGCGCGTCCTCGAGCGCCGTGCGGCCATCCGCACCCTGATTCTGGATGCCGTAGATGTCCAGGAAGCGCTCGTTCTCCTTGTTGCCCGCGCCACAATCGATGAGCACGAGTCCATCATCGTGCTCGACGAGGATGCAGCGCATGCCGAGCGGGATTCTGTTTCGCTCGTCGGCCGGAATGCGGCGCTCCCACAGCGGCTTCGGCACCACGCCGAACATCGCGCCCCCATCGAGCTTTTGCCCGCCCGCCTGAAGCGCGTGGATCTTGAGTCCTCCCACCATGCGCGACTCTACCAGCGGTTGCGGTGCGCTCACGCCGTCGTGTCCTTGTCGACCGGACGCGGCATCGCCGAGGGACGACGCGGGTGCGGCCCTCTCGCCATGCTCGCCCCGAGGAGTCGCTGCAGATCGTCCCAGCACCGGCACTCGCGCTCGCGCGCCTCGTCGAGCAGGCGCAGGAGCACGTGCGCCGTCGCCACCGCGTCACCCGCTGCGCGGTGGCGCGCGAGAATCTCAACGCCGTAATAGTTCGCGACGCTGTCGAGCCTGCGGCTGCGGAGCTGCGGCAACACGCGCCGGGCGAGGCGCACGGTGCACAACCGGCGTCCCGACAGCCGCTGTCCCGTCGCCCTCTGCACCTCGGCCGCCACGAAGCGCCAATCGAACTCCGCGTTGTGCGCGACGAACACGTGGCCGCGCAGCACGCCCACCACCTGCTCGCAGATGTCGCGGAAGCGCGGCGCGTCCTTCACCATCTCCCAGTTGATCTGCGTGAGGTTGGTGATCATCGGCGGGATCGACCGCTCGGGATTCACCAGCGTCTCGAACCGCTCCGCGACCACGCCATCGCGCACGACGATCGCCGCAAACTCGGTGATGCGATCGCCGCTCCACGGGCTCATTCCCGTGGTCTCCACGTCGACGACTACGTAGGACAGCGATGCCAGCTCATCGCGCTCGAACGTCGCGTCGTAGCTCGGTCGATCCTCGGCCACGGCGATGACTTGCGTGGTTGGGCACAGCGCATCCGCGCACGGCTCCGGCGCGAGCGACCAGCGGCCGTCGTGCGAGCGCACGAACTCAGGACGCTGCGCGAACAGCGCGAGCGCCATCGCCTCCGCCACGACGATCGGCGCGCCGGGCATCTGGCACACGTGCTCGATCAGCGCCTTCGCATCCGAAGATCCGCCCGACAGGAACGCCACGGCCCGCTCGGTGAGCCGCGTTTCGGCCGGACGCGCGGCGACGCCGTGAATGCTCAGTCCCAAGGGTCCTCACGATGCACCGGAAGCGTCATGCAGCGCGGTCCGCCGCCGGCGCGCACCAGCTCCGAGCCCTCGAACGTGATGATCGCGCGCTCGCCATCCTTCACGCGATCGTCGCCCGTGAGAAAATCGGCCGACGACACGACGCGAAAGCCATGCTTCGCCATTTCGGCGATCGTCGCCTCGTTGCGCGAATACGAGAGAATCACTCCGGGCCGCATCGCGACGAAGTTGCAGCCGCTCGCCCACTGCTCGCGCTCCTGCACCGAGCGCCGCGTGCCTCCACAGAACACCGGAGTCATCGGAAGGCCGATGTGCTCGAGCGCGGCGAACACATTCGGCATCTCCTGCATCTGCTCGTTCCCCTTCTTCCGAAAAAGAATCGGCAGGCGCTCGGGACCGATGAAGTGCGGCGGATACACGGCGCACAGATCGTGGTCGAGCTGCGTGAAGATCATGTCGAGATGAATCGCCGTGTTCTCCTTCGGCATCACCACCACGATCACGTTCGTGATGGCCGTCTCCTCGAACAGCTTCGCCGTCAGATAATCGATCGCAGCGGGACTCGATCGCTCGCTGAACCCGATGATGACCGTGTCGTGGCGCAGCGGATGCACGTCCCCACCCTCGAGCGTGTAGTTGTGCCTGCGCTCGGCGGCGCCGTCGTACAGAATCCCCTGGTTTGCCAGCAGCGGATGGTGCAGAAAGAGCAGCTTCATAATGAGCTCCTCCGACCACCGGACGGCGTAGCGCATCGAGCCGATCATGACGTGATCGCCGACGACCATCGCTGTGTCGCGCGTGAAGAAGAGATTCGGCAGCGGCGGTAGCAGGTAGCCGCCCTCGTTGAGGGAGCGCGCGAGTGGACCCGGCTCCTCCTCCTCGCCTTCGATGAGCATGTCGACGAGCTCCTCGGGGCTGCGCACCTCGATCCTGCTGGCGAGCGGCCCCGAGGGGACGATATCGAGCGTCTCGCGCACGAGCAGGTCTCGCGCCTCCGGTATCGACACCACGTCCGCAAGCAGATCGCGCACGGACAGTACCGTCGTAAAGCGCTCGAGGATCGCCACGAGCCGGCGATGCTCCTTTTGAGCGTTCTCGAGGTCGATGATGTCGTCGTAAAGAAAGTCTTCGCGGGTATCGGGCGTTACCGCGAGGAGCTCCGGGCCGGGCAGATGAACGAGCACCGAGCGCAGCCGCCCGATCTCTGAAGAAACGTGTACTGGCATGAGTGCACACAACTTAACCGCGAGGGCGCGCGATGAGCCAGCATTCAACTAGCACGCGCCGGCGCCTCGTTCTATCTTGTGAATGAATTCACAAGCCACCGCGCCCTTGAAGAGGATCGCCGACTCAACCGTTCGCCGATTGTCGCTCTACCTCCGGTTTCTCGAGGAATTCGAGACGGCTGGACTTACGACCGTATCCAGCGGTGAGCTGGCGGCGCGCGGCGGCACTACGTCCGCGCAGGTCCGCAAGGATCTCTCCTTCTTCGGATCGTTCGGGAAGCGCGGCTTGGGTTATCAGGTGGCAGAGCTCACCCAGCGCATGCGCCGGATCCTCGGCCTCGAGCGCGACTGGCGCGTGATCATCGTCGGCGTCGGAAAAATCGGCGCGGCCCTGGCGCAATACGAAGGCTTTCGCCAGCGCGGCTTTCGCGTGGTCGGGCTCTACGATGCCGATCCCGACAAGATTGGTCGCGAGATCTACAACCTGCCCGTACACGCCATCAGCGCGCTCGCAGAGGACAATCGCGAATCACCGGTGGACATCGCGGTGATCGCCGTGCCGGCGGCGGCCGCGCAGCGCGTCGTCGATGATGTGGTCGCGGCGGGAATCCTCGGGATCATGAGCTTCGCGCCGATACAGCTGCACGTGCCGCCCGAGGTCACGATCAATACCGTCAACATGGCGATGGAGCTCGAGCGACTGTCGTACGCGCTCTCGAATCGCGGGTAGGCGCTCAGCTCCACAGTTCCAGCGCGCGGCCCAGCGCATGGAACTGCTCGGCGCTCAGTGTTTCGGGGCGTGCATCCGGATCGATCCCGCACGCCGCGAGGGCGGCTTCCGCGTTCGCGGCGCTTCGATCCGCGATCGTGCGCACCACCCG
>DATHJR010000124.1:0-2778 GCA_035286525.1 Gemmatimonadaceae bacterium
ATCGAGCGGGCGGCGACGGTTCATTCGCTCGAGCGCCTTGCGATAGCCGTCCGGCGAGGGCTTCGCGGCAGCGACATCCTCGGCCGCGATGATGACTTCGAATGCACCGTCGAGCTCCGCGAGCGCGAGAAGCGAGTCGACCGTCGCGCGAGCGAGACCGGTGACGATCGCGAGACGGCAGCGCGCGGCCGCCAGGGCGACGAGCTCACGCGCGCCTGGCGCAAGCGAAACGCCGGCCTGCAGCCGCGAAGCGAACTCGCGATCGATTCGCATGGCGAGCAGCGTGATGGCACCCTCATCGAGCGCGACCGCTTGTCCGCGAAGCGCGTCCCGCACGAGTGACCGCGTGTCGCCGCCTGCATCCTCGAGCTGCGTCTCGTCGAGCAGCGGCGTCGCGCCGAACGGCACGAGCTCATCCTCCGCGAGAACGCGCAGCAGCGCCGCGCGTCGAAGCGGTCCCGTGCGCACAAGTACGTCTTCAACCTCCCAGAACAGCGACGCGAGCATGAGGCAAACTATATGGAAACCGCGAGGCTCCGCTACGTCCTGGCGGCCGCATCCGCGGCGTAGGATGCATCGAGGAGCTCGACCGGGTGCACGGTGCGTGCAGAGAGCCCCGCGCGGCGCATGCCGGCGCCGATCTGCATCAGGCATCCGGGATTTCCGGTGGCCACGAATGATGCGCCGGTGAGCTCGATGTGCGCGATCTTCGGCGCGAGCACGGCGGCGGAGAGCGCGGGCTCGAGCAGGTTGTAGATCCCGGCGCTGCCGCAGCACTGATCGGAGTCGACGAGCGCGACTCGCTCGAGCCCGGGGATCGAGTCGAGCACGATCAGCGGCGCCGCGGAGACACGCTGGGCGTGCTGCAGATGGCATGGCGCATCATAGGTGACGCGAAACGGCAGCGGTGCGCCCGTGCGCGGGCCGGCGGCGGCGAGCAGCTCGCTCACGTCTCGCACGCGCGCAGCGAAGTCCGCCGCCCGCGCTGCCCATGCGCTGTCGCCACCGAGCAGGTGGTCGTACTCCTTCAACAGCGCTCCGCATCCGGCGGCGTTCGTGACCACATACTCGGCGCCCGACCTCTCGAACGCCGCGATGTTTCGGCGCGCTAGTGAGCGCGCCGTGTCGAGATCGCCCGCGTGCGCGTGCAACGCGCCGCAGCAGTGCTGACCGGGTGCGGGTACCGCAGTGTAATCGTTGTCGACGAGCGTTCGCTCGGTCGCGCGATTAGCCGCGGTGAACAACCCCTCCATCACGCAGCCGCGCAGCAGCGCGAACGTTCCCCGGCTTCCGTCGCCGTGCGGCTCGTGCGTGGGGTGCGGCAGCGGCGACTCGCTCGACGCGAGCATCGCGAACGCAAACCCGACGTCGCCGGGGAGGCGCGAGAGAAAGCGCGGAATCCCCGTCGCGCGCAACAGGCGAGCGCCGGTGACGGCGATGCGCATCAATCCTCGATGCGCGAAGAGCGCGAGAATCAGGCGCGCGCGCAGCGGCGGGCGCTTCACATCGCCGATGGTGGCGCGCGTGGCCTCGAGCAGCGCGCCGTACGGCACACCCGATGGGCACGCGGTTTCGCAGGCGCGACAGCCGAGGCATCGATCGATGTGCGTGTGCAGGGAGGGGTCGTCGAGGGCAATCTCGCCCTCCGTGAGCGCGCGCATGAGATAGATGCGTCCGCGCGGCGAGTCGTTCTCATCGCCGAGCGCAAGGTAAGTCGGGCACGCCTGGAGACAAAAGCCGCAGTGCACGCAGGCCAGGATTCCGGCACTGGCCGCCGCGAGCGGCGTCCCGGGTATGGCGCACGCGGGCGCGGTGAGCTCCGCGGTCACGCGAGCTCCCCGAGAATGCCGCGATTGAGAATGCGCGCCGGATCGAAGGCGTCGCGCACGGCGCGCGACAACGGGTCGTTCACGCGCGAAGGGACGGCGCTCCACGAGTCGGCGGGAAGCCGCTCGAAGATGTGGGTGCCTTCGCAGCGCTCTATTCGCTCGAACCACGTCGCGACCGCGGCCGCCCCGGATGACGGACGAATAGTTCGCACGATGCCGCGCCCTACGGTCGCGTGCACGAGCGCGCCGTCGTCGCCCGCCAGCCGGCTCCAGAGTGCGCGCAGCCGCGACGGCGGCGCTGATACGCGCGCAACCGCGGCCCCCGACGGCTCGATCTCCGCGAGCGCGCGCCAGATGCTCGTCGGCACGGGTGCAGTGTCTCCGAGCGCGCCGATCAACTGTCGCTGCGCGCGCACCGAATCATCGTTGCCTCCTAGCCGCGCAAGGAGCAGCGGGCGATCGCCGGCGTCGAGCGCTCTGGCGAGCGGGCCGTTGACCATCTCGAGCGCGAGTGGCGAAAAGGGAAGAATGAGCAGCTTCGCGAGCCACGCGTCGATATCGTCATCGGAGGGAAGCGCCAGCGCGATCGTCTCGTCGCGCTCCGGGCGCGCGCGCAGGCGCACCGTGACCTCCGTGATCACGGCGAGCGTTCCCCATGCTCCCGTGAAGAGTCGCGTGAGGTCGAAGCCCGCCACGTTCTTCACGACGCGCCCGCCCGCGCGCACGATCTCGCCCGCGCCCGTGACGACCTCGAGGCCGAGCACTGTGTCGCGCGGTGTGCCGAAGGTGTGTGCGAGCGGACCGGCGGAGCCCGTCGCTACGGTGGCGCCGAGCGTGCCCGTGGAAGCGCCAAAGGGATCGAGCGCAAGCCACTGTCCCTCGGCGCCCGTCGCTCGCGAGATGCCGGCGAGCGACGCGCCGGCGCGCGCGGTGAGCGTGAGATCGCCCG
>DATHJR010000125.1:0-10701 GCA_035286525.1 Gemmatimonadaceae bacterium
ACGTAGTCGACGAGCACGTATCCGTCTATCTCATCGTAGAACTCCCACCCGCGCTGGGGGGCGGGGCTGGTCGCGGGCCTGGTTCGCTCGAGATAGCTGCCGATCCGCGGCGCGTTGCGCAGCAGAGCCACCGACGGCAGCTCGGCGTGGTAGCCCGAGTAGGCGTAAGCGAATACCCCTTTCAACAGATGTGTGAGCGACTGCTGGCCTTCCGTGTTCGCGGCTATCATGTGCGGCCCGTGGGGAGGGTAGCGAGAGGGCGAAGCACCCCTCACCAGGGAGAGCGCAAGAGTGCGCTCGAACCGGACACCGCGGTTCGCCCGCCGCGAAAGGGGCCTCTACTCCCTCAGCGCTTGCAGCACGAAGGAACAGGAGATCGACCCCTCACCCACAGCTGACGCGACGCGCTTCACGTTACCCGAGCGCACATCTCCAACGGCGAACACGCCTGGCAGGCTCGTCTCGAGCAGGAATGGGGCGCGAGAGAGCGGCCAGTGCGCGTTTCGCAGCTCGCCAGCGGAAATGTCAGCACCCGTCTTGATGAACCCATTCGCATCCATCGCCAGGCATCCGCCGAGCCATCCTGTGCTCGGCACGGCGCCCGTCATCATGAAGATGTGTCGGATGTCGTGCGGCTCTCTCTTTCCGCTCGCCCTGTTTACCCAACACACGCGCTCGAGATGGTCGCCACCCGAGAGCTCGGTGATCTCCGTCTGCGTGTGCTGCTCGATCACGGGGCTCTCGTCGATGCGGCGAATGAGGTAACGGGACATCGTGTCGGCGAGTCCTTTGCCGCGTATGAGCATGTGCACACGACTGGCGTGCTGCGACAGATACACCGCGGCCTGGCCAGCGGAGTTCCCGCCTCCCACCACGATCACTTCCTCGTCGCGACAGAGCTGCGCCTCGATGAACGTCGCACCGTAGTAGATGCCCGCGCCGTCGAATTTGTCGATTCCCTCGAGTGGCAGGCGACGATACTCGGCTCCCGTCGCGATGACGACCGTGCGCGCGGAGATGCGCGTATCATCCCCGATTTCCAGCGTATACGGTTTGCGGTCGCACGACAGCTTCGTGGCGCCCTGCGCGATCATCAACTGCGCGCCAAACTTTCGCGACTGCATGAGAGCGCGATCCGCGAGCTCCTGACCCGTGATACCAAGCGGGAAACCGAGATAGTTCTCGATCTTCGAGCTCGAGCCTGCCTGTCCACCCGGCGCATTGGCCTCGACGATGAGCACGTCTCGCCCCTCACTCGCGGCAAACACCGCGGCGGCGAGTCCAGCCGGGCCGGCCCCGATGACGACCACATCGCGAACCTGCGTCTGATCGATGGTTTCGTTGAAGCCCAGGCACTGGGCGATCTCGAGGTTCGTCGGATTGCGTAGCACGACACGACCGCCGCAGATCAACACGGGCACGTCGCTGACGTCGAATTTGAAGCGGTCCAGCAGATCCTGCACGCCCTCGTCGCGATCGAGGTCGACGCTCGCGTACGGATGTCCGTTACGCGTCAGGAATTCGCGAATGCGGAGCGTGCCCGGCGAGTGATCCGAGCCAATGAGCACGACATCGCCGATATTCTGCGCGATGAGCGCGACGCGGCGCAGGATAAACGCGCGCATGAAGATCTCGCCGAGCTCGGCGTCAGTCTGAAGCAGCTGCAGCAAGCTCTCGCGAGTGAGCTCGAGCACCTCGGACGCCTGGGTGGCGCGTACAGCGACCAGTGTCCGACGCCCCGACAACAAGTTGGCTTCGCCCGTGAATTTCCCGGGCGTGAGCACCGTGACAACGGTCTCCGCATCGTTGGCCTGGCGCACGGCCTGAATCTCCCCACTAATCACGACGAAAAATCGCGGATTCTGGACGCCCGCTTCAAAGAGCACTTCTCCGAGCGCGACGGAGCGCGTGGTACCATGCGCCGCAATGCGAGCGATCTGCGCCTCCGTCAACGTCGGGAAGGCGTGATCGATCGCCGCGGGCGGCGTCTCGCCCAGTAGCGCGCTCTGGCGGCCGTCCAACTCGCCTATGTGCGTCACTTCGAGAGAAACCCCGTCACGAGCGCGATCGTCGCCGTCGGATTCTCCTCCATGATCCAGTGGCCGGAGTTCGGCACGATCCCCTGCGTGACATTCGACGCCGCGAAGCGCATCACCTCCGCCATCTGCGCGCCGAACGAATGGTCGGCCCCGATCGCGAGCACCGGCATCGTCAGCTTTCCCTGCGCCATGAACGCCTTGTCATCGATCGCGTCCTGGTCGAACGCCCTGAACTGCTCGAAGCCCGCGTGCATGCGGCCGGGCTTGGCGTAGATCGCAGCGTAGTGCGCGCGCGTCGCCTCGGGAACGGTCTTCGGGTTGAACGAGAACTCGTTGTAGAACCGATCGAGCCAGATTCGTTCGCGTCCAGCGACGAGACGATCTTCGTCCGGTCCCCAGAACGAAAAATGCCACAGTTTGTGATTCGCGGTGATCTCGGCCCACGGGCCTACTCCCGGTATCGGCGCATCGATCAGCACAAAGCGTCGGACGCGCGTCGGATACTCGGCGGCGAACGCGTAGCCCACCATGTTGCCGATGTCGTGCGTCACGAGATCGACCTGCTGTACCTTCAGCGCATCGAGCACGCCGGCGAGATCGTGTCCCTGCGTCTTCTTGTCGTAGCCGCCCTTCGTGATCGCGGACAGCCCCATTCCGCGAAGGTCGGGGATGATGACCATGTGATCGGCCGAGAGTTTCCGTGCGAGCGCGACCCACATGTCGCCGGTCTCGCCGTAGCCGTGCTGCAGGAGCACGGCTGGCCCCTTACCGCCGATGCGAACGTGGAGCGTCGTGCCGTTGGTTGGAATCTCCTGCACGCGGAAGCCCGCGGGGAGCGGCGCGACCTGGGCGGCAACGGGCGTGGCAAGGACGGCGACCAACCCGACCGCGAGTGCGGCTGTAGCATGGGTGAAAGTCCTCATGAACAAGATTATATCAGAATCGATCGTGCGGCGAGGCGGCCGGGCGAACTCCCCGCGCTAGGCGCTCACGCGTGACACGGCCGTCCCGCCGCAGCGCTGTCTCCGCTCGCGTGCGCGATGCTCTGGGTCGCCTGGTCGATCAGCCACGCGGCGCCACGCGCCGACATGTGCGCCGTGAGCGTCGTGTCGCGTCCGAGCCCCTTGAGCTCCACCACTCGCGTGTCCACCGCGCGTCCAAGGCGCGTCGACACTACCTGCACCTCCCACTCGGCGACCCACGGGCCGATGCGATTGAGGCGGCTGAGGAGCACCCAGTCCGCGTGCTGCGCCGCGCCCCACTGGGCGACGACATCGGAGTGCTCCCAAAGATACGAAGCCCCCGGATGGTCTGTGGTGATCGACGGCGCCGAGCCGGAGACGACGGGATAGCCGCACCCATCGAGTCGCGTGCGCGCCTGGGTCGTGAGCTGGAGAATGGCGGCCGAGTCTTCGCGCGTGTCTGGCAGCGCCGACATGTTGTGGAGGATCACGGGTGCGACCGCGATCGTCGGACGCGTGGGTGATGGGCCGGCGAGGATCGCGAGTGGAAAGAAAATCGCCGCGGCTACCGAGGCGTAACGGTGCATCATCATCGAGTATGATCGCGAGTGAGCGTCCCTATTTTCGAAGCATGGAGCTTCCTGTTGGAAATATTACATCGTGCAGGAACGCGCCGCGCGTGAAGCGCCGCGTGCTCAACGCGACAGATTCAGTCGAAGAGAGGTCAGGCGATTGGCCCCGGTTCGCTCGACCTCGAAGGTCATTGCCATCGAATGCCCCCGTTCCGAGCTCACGGTAATCGTCAGCGACGCGGGCGCCGCGCTGTCGACCGACACGAGCTCCAGCCGGCCTATGTCGGCGTAGATCGACTTGTACCGCTCCACTCGAGCCGCCGTGGGCCTCGTCGAATCGCTCACGGCCTCCGTCTCGAAGAACCGCCGTACCGTGTCCGGCTCGCCGCTGTTGAACGCGCGCAGGTAGTCGCCCGCGATGCGCCCGGCCGGCGTGTCCGGAAGCTTCTTCGCTGCGCCGGCCACGGGTCGCGAGCCGCCGCCGGCCACGATCCTCTTTCCCTCTCCGGGAACGGCCGCGCCGAGCCACGCCATGACCGGCGTGAGGATCGCGTCCGCTGCCGGCGGGTCGAGATTCTCGAGCACGATCAGGTCGTAGCCGCCCGGGAGCCCCTCCGCGATCACGCCGTTCGAGCCCGGGCTCCCGCCCGCGACGATCGAGCGTCGCTCGTCCACCGGAAGCCCCAGCCGGCCCTCGCGGTTCGCGAGGATGAACTTCAACAGGTCACTCGCGGATGCGTATGCGCCGCCTGCCGCGCTTCCTCTGCGCGGCTGCATGCTCTCCGCTCTCTCGAGCTGCGCGTTGGGAGACGCGGCACCGCCGGCGTGCGTCTCTCGCGTGTAGCCGATCGCGGCGAAGGCCGGCAGTGAATCGCTCGCGAAGAATCCCGTGTGGGTCATCGCCGCGGGGTCGAGCACGTGGCGCCGCACGTATTCATAGTACGCCTCACCCGACGCGCGAGACACGATTTCGCCGAGCACGATGTAGCCAGCGTTCGAGTATTCCTCGCGCGTGCCCGGCGCGAAGTGCAGTGAGTCCATGACGAACAACGGGAGGTAGTCGCTGTTTCGCCGCAGCGTGGGCAGTCGCTGAAAAATGTCCCCGCCTATCCCCGAGCGATGATCGAGGAGCTGCCGAATCGTCACGGCGCGCGCGACGGCACGATTCGGATAGTCGGACCACGCGCTCGCGATCGTCGAGTCGAGGCGCAACTTCCCTGCGGCCTCGAGCTGGCCAATCGCAACCTGCGTGAAGCGCTTGCCGATGGAGCTCACGTTGAACGCGGTGCCGGTTTCGTTGGGGTGCCGCGCCTCGCGGTCGGCTAATCCGTACGCGTGCTCGAACACCGGCTTCCCCTCCTTCGCGAGGAGAATCACGCCCGACAGCGCGTCTCGCCTCGCGAGGGAGTCGGCGAGCTTGCCGAGCCGAGAGAGGAGCTCCTGGGTGGTCACCTTGGGGGCCTGGGCCTGGCCCGAGCTCGCGAGGAGCACGAACGCGAGCGCGATGCCGCGGCGACGAATCCAGCAATGATCCGAAATCATCCGTAAACCTGCGCGAGTGGGTGATCCTCCTGGACACCGCCGAAGCGCAAAACGTGAATCGGCGCGCGAGGCTCACACTCGCTCGGGCTCCGGTGTCATATATGAAACGTGACTCTCGATGAAAGCGACGAACCACTCGTCCGCGGCACGCTCGCCGGCGACGCGACCGCCTTCGAATCGCTGGTCCGCCGCTACCGGCGGGCCGCGCTCGCCCGCGCGCTCTCGATCGTCGGTAACTCGTTCGCGGCCGAGGACGTCGCGCAAGATGCATTCGTGCAGGCCTACGAACAGTTGGCGACGCTGCGCGAACACGCTCGCTTTGGCGCGTGGCTTCTCATGATCGTTCACCGCCGGTCGCTCAACGCGCTTCGAGCGGAGAAGCGGCGCCGCGCGGTGCCGCTCACCGATGCGATCCCCGATCGCACGGCGCGTGCGACGGACGGCTCGGCCGACCCGCGCGCGTCGCGAGCCTCGATCCTCGTCGCGATGCGCGCGTTGACGGAAGTGCAGTGCACCGTGGTGCTGCTCGCCGACCTCGAGGGCTGGCCGCACGAACGGATCGCGACCACCGTCGGCTGCTCGATCGCGATGTCGCGACGTCACCTATCCGACGCGCGCAAACGACTTCGCGAGTTGCTCGCACAGGAGGTTCGCCGATGACGTTCGAAGACCAGGGCGATGATCGCCCGGACTCACGACCAGACGCTCGCATGGACCTGCGCGCCCTCGATCCCGACGCGTATGCCGGCTCGGAGGCTCGCTTCGTGAGCGCGGTAATGGCGCGCGTGGCACACCTCGGCGGCGCTCCCGCGATTCCGACCGATCCGCTCTATGGGCTCTGGTCGCTGCCGCGCCCACTGCTCCTCGCCGCATCGGTGATCGCCCTCGCGGTGCTTGGCGCCGCCGTCGGCACGCGACGCGCACACGTTTCGACACCTGCCACCATTGCCGACGCCACCGGCATCCCGCGCGCCTTTCTCGCCACCGGAGCAAGCCGTCAATGATCTCATCTCTCGCGCGCGCTCGCCTGGCTGGCGGCGTGCTCGCGCTCGCGACCTTCGCGCTCGGCGTCGCCGCAGGCCTGTGGCTCGATCATCGTCCGGAACCCGGTCTGAACATCAGCGTCCTCGCCACCAATGCCATCCCGCGCGAGCTCGAGCGCCTCGGCCTCACCGATGCCCAGCGGGCTCCGATTCGGGCTGCACTGACGCGTGGTCGCGATCGCGTGCTGAGCGTGACCGACGCCTTCCAGGGGCGCATCGAGGCCGCCGCCGACACCACGGACCAGGAGATCCGCACCCTCCTTTCGGATGGCCAGCGCGCATCCTTCGACTCGGCGAGGCGTGCAAACGGTCCGCAGTTTCGCAGGAAGCGGGTGATAGTGCATCGGTAGCCCCGAAAGTTTCGCTCGCGGCGTAGCGAGCACTGGCGCGAGTCCATAACTTTCCGAGCTGGATCTCCCATCCAGGAGCTTGCCCAGTTGCCGTCGTCCAATCAGGATCAGTTACAGACGGCCCTCGGCTCCAGCTACACCATCGAGCGCGAGCTCGGACGCGGCGGCATGGCGACGGTGTATCTGGCCCGCGACAACAAGCACGGTCGCCACGTCGCGCTCAAGGTGCTCCACGACGACCTTGCCGCGACGCTCGGCCCCGAGCGCTTCCGCCGCGAGATCGCCACCGCGGCGCAGCTGCAGCACCCGCACATCCTCGGCGTCTTCGACTCCGGCGAGACCGCCAACGGACAGCTCTGGTTCACGATGCCCTTCGTCGAGGGGCAATCGCTTCGCGACCGGCTGCACCGCGAGCCGCAAATGCCGGTGGACCTCGTGCTGCGCATCGTCCAGGAGATCGCGGGCGCGCTCGATTACGCGCACGACCAGGGAGTCATTCACCGCGACATCAAGCCGGAGAACATCCTCCTCACGAAGCGCGGCGACGCCGTGCTCGCGGACTTCGGAATCGCGCGCGCACTGTCGCACGCCAACGACGGATCGACGAATCCGGCGATGGGGCTCACCGGCACCGGGCTCTCCATCGGCACGCCGCAGTACATGAGTCCCGAGCAGGCGAGCGGCGAGCGCGCGCTCGACGCGCGCAGCGATGTCTACGCGTTAGGCGCGGTGTGTTACGAGATGCTCGCGGGCGAGTTACCGTTCACCGGGGCATCCGCGCAGGCGATCATAGCGAAGATGCTGACAACAGATGCGCCGTCGATTCGCGTGCTGCGCCCGAGTGTCTCGCCGGCGCTGGACGCCGTGATCCGGCGCGCACTCGCACGCGTGCCGGCGGATCGTTGGTCGTCCGCGGGGGAGTTCGCGAGCGCTCTCTCGAGCGCCGAGCGCACGACGCAACCCGCGCCCGCTGCTCCACCGGCAAGGGCCGAGCAGCCGCGCAAGCGAGTCCCGGTATCGGCACTGACGCTCGGACTCGGCTTCCTCATCGGCGTCGGGCTGCTGTTCGCGTGGCGGTCGAAGGGCTCCGGCGGCGCTGTTGTCGTGTCGCCGAACGGCGTCGTTCGACTCGCAGTGCTCCCGTTCGAGAACGAGGGCGATTCGGCCGACGGTTATTTCGCCGACGGAATGACGGAGGCCGTGCACGACAAGCTGACGGGCCTCCACGGACTCGAGGTCGTCGGCACCGCGAGCTCGCGTCAATATCGCGGCACCACGAAGACGCCGCAACAAATCGGCCAGGAGCTCGGCGTGCGCTACCTGCTCGAGGGGCGCGTGCGCTGGGCGAAGGGACCCGCGGGTGCGAGCCGCGTGCGCGTGAGTCCGGAGCTGATCGATGTGAACAGCGCGTCCTCGAAGTGGGCGCAACCCTTCGACGCCCCGCTCACCGACGTGTTCCAGGTGCAGGGAGACATAGCGGGAAAGGTCGCGCAGTCGCTGCAGGTGGCGCTCACACCTGCGGCCCAGCAGACCCTCGCGTCGCGACCCACCTCAGACCTGCTCGCCTACGACGCGTACCTGCGCGGCATCGCTCTCTCGGAACAGGGCAACTCGCCTCTACTGCTGCATCGCGCGATTGGTGCCTTCCGGGAGGCAGTGGCGCGCGATTCATCCTTCGCTCTGGCGTGGAGCGAGCTCGGTCACGAATACAATCTTCTTTTCTTCAACGCCTTGGCGTTGCCTGCGATGGCCGACTCGGCCGACAAGGCGACGGCCCGAGCACTCGCCTTGGCGCCCGACCTCCCGGAGGCGCACGCATTCCGAGCCGAATACTTTGGGCAGGTGGTTGGCGATCGTCGACGTGCGCTCGACGAGGCCGAGTCCGGACTCGCGCTCGCTCCGAACGTGAAGACGCTCACCGTCGCATCCAACGCCGAGGCGCAGGCCGGGCACTGGGACGCCGCCGCGGCGCACGCGGCACAGGGAATCGCGTTGGATCCGCGCGACGCCGCCACGTTCGGCCGCGCCGCACAGGTCGCGATGTGGCGCCGCGACAGCGCGAACTCGATCCTCTGGTCAGACAAAGCGCGAGCGCTCGCCCCCGAGAACATTCAGCGGATCGAGGTACGCGCAATGGCCGAGCTTCAAGTCGGCAACCTGGCGGCCGCGCGAAAGGTGGTTCATGACGTTCCGTCGTCCGTCAGCCAGCCCGCGCTGGCGGCGTATCTGGCGGAGTATTGGGACCTCGGCTGGATTCTCGATAGCGCGCAGGAGGCCACTCTCCTCGTGCTCCGGCCCGACTCGTATGACGGGGACTCCGCGAGCTGGGCCGTCGTGCTCGCGCAACAGTATTCCCTGCGTGGTGACTCGGCTCGCATGCGCGCGTACGCGGACACAGCGCTGTCGATCTTCAACGCGCAGGTGAAGGAGGCCCCGAATGATGACCAGCGACACGCCTTTCGCGGGCTTTCACTTGCGTACCTCGGCCAGCGTGCGGAGGCCATCCGCGAGGGGCAGCGTGCGGTCGCCCTTCGTCCCACCAGCCAGGATGCCCTGTTTGGGCCGTATGACGAGCAATTGCTGGCTCGCGTCTACATGATTTTAGGTGAGAAGGACAAGGCCATCGATCTGCTCGAGAAGCTGCTCAAGGAGCCTTACTTCATCACTCCGGCCTGGCTGCGCATCGATCCTACGTGGAAGGCGTTGAGGGGCAATCCGCGATTCGAGAAACTCGCGGGCGCGAAGCCGGTCGCGTAGGGTAGTAGTCCGACGCGCCGGCCTGCGCAGCTGATCAGATCCGACCGCTAGCCGAACATCGCGTCGATCACCGCGGTGACCACGATCGGAACGACCGTGTCGACCACGGGACCAACGACCATCGACGCGACCCACAGGCCGAACAGCGCGCCGGGGATCCACAACAGAGCGATGACCATGAGCTCGTCCTCCGCCAGGGTGCGTCTCTCCGTACGTGGCGGCTGACGCCGGGTTTCGCGGACGGTATCCCGCGCGATCACCCCGCGCCCAGCCCCAGCAGCTCCGACACCGCCGAACGATACCCTCGGCTCACCTTGAGCTTCGCGCCGCCGTGCAGCACCAGAATGTACTCGCCGTGCAGGTACGGCTCGACCCGCACCACTCGCGCGAGATTCACGATCGTCGACCGATGGATGCGCGCGAATCGTTTCGCGTCGAGCACCTCGAGCACCTCGCTCATCGACTTGCGGATCACGTGCGTCGTCGCCCCGATGTGCGCCTGCACCGAGTCGCCCGCGGCGGCGATGTAGTCGATCTCCCTCGCGATGATGAAGTGGATCGAGCCGTCGACGCTCACCGCAATCCTGTCGAGCGCGCGCGTGGCGCGGGAAGCGTTCGCGGCCGGCGCGGCATTCGTGTCCAGCTCCCGGCTCAGCCCCCGCACGCGCTGCACGAATTCCCCGTTGCGCACGCTCGCGAGCTGCTCCCTCGCCCGGCCGAGCGACTCGCGCAGCCGGGTCTGCTCCACGGGCTTCAACAGATAGTCGAGCGCCCGCGCATCGAACGCGCGCACCGCATGCTGATCGTAGGCGGTCACGAAGATGACGATCGGCATCGCAGCTCCATTCATGCGCTCGAGCATCGCGAAGCCATCCGACCCGGGCATCTCGATGTCGAGAAAGAGCACGTCCGGCGCGTCGCTCGCGATCGCTCGCAGCGCCACCTCGGCGTCGCCATGTTCGCCGATCACCAGCACGTCCGGCTCGCGACGCAGACGAATGCGCAGCCCCTCGCGCGCGTGCGCCTCGTCGTCGACGATCATCACGCGCAGCGGGTCGCGGTGCGCGCTCACGCAGGCACCGCCAGTGTGCGCGGCGCGAGCGGCATGTCCACCGTCACCACGGTGCCGGCGCCGGTCGTCGCGAGCGCGAGGCTGGCGTCGTCGCGATAGTAGTGGTGCAGGCGCTCGCGCACGTAGCGCAGACCGAATCCCTCCGCGCCATCGGCGCCATTCGCCACCGCTCCGTTCTGCGCCCCGGGATCCGCGACGCGCACGCGCAGCCGCCCGCCGCCAACCGCGGCCGAGATCGCGATGCGCGTGTCGCGCGAGGTTGGCGACATCCCGTGACGAATCGCATTCTCGACCAACGGCTGCAGTATCAATGCAGGCATGCGGGCGCCGCGGGCTCCGTCCGCGATTTGCAGGTCGAGACAGA
>DATHJR010000126.1:0-3320 GCA_035286525.1 Gemmatimonadaceae bacterium
AGGAAAAAATCGCGAATGTGCAGGGAGGGGTCGTTCCGGGACTGCCGCGCTCGCAGCTCGCTCCAGTTCTCAGCGCCGGTGCCGCGCCGACAGGCTCAGCCACTCCCGGGCAATCTGGTGAAGATCGCGATACGCATCCCATGTCGAGCGCGCCCATTCGCCCACGGCGCGCCCGTACAGCGCGGGATCTTCGATTCCCGAAACGTGCCCGATCGTCAACGCGCCACGCGACACGGGCAGCTCCGGCTTATCCAATCGCGGATTCGTACTCAGCCACTTGTGAATGCCGCCGAGCAGCTCCTGATCGTTTCCGCGCTCCACAGCCACGCACAATCCGCACAGGTGCGCCGCGAGTGACTTCGCCGAACGCACGTACGGCGAGTGCTGCACGCAGTAGCTGTCGACGGCGAGGCGGTGGTACTGCCAGTACAAGGCAGGTTGCTCGAAATCACGCGCGAACAGGAGGTCTCGGAGGCCGGCACAATCGGCCCCTCCCGCAGCTGTTCGCAGGCCGCATTCTGCACACTGCTCTCCCGTCTCCAACACGCAACCTCTCCGCCCCGGTAGTCTTACCGCGCGGTGAAGTCCGTCGTCTCGTCCACGCGCCGGCACGCCTCGGCGATGAGCGTGGCGGCGCGGTCGACGTCCTCCAGGCTCACGAGCTCGTTCGGCGAGTGCATGTAGCGATTCGGCACCGACACCAGCGCGGTCGCAATGCCCTGCGCGGATACGTGAATGGCGTCAGCATCGGTCGAGGTGTCGCGTCCGGCCGCCTGCAGCGTGTACGGAATCTTGAGATCGTCGGCCGCGCCTCGCAGCGTGCGGAAGACCACCGGGCTGATGATCGATCCGCGCGTGAGTACCGGGCCGCTTCCGATTGCGTGCTCGCCGAGCTCCTTCTTCTCGACACCGGGATGATCGGTTGCGAAGGTGACGTCGACGACGATCGCCATCTGCGCGCCGATGTACGACGCGCACACACCCGCGCCGCCGCCGTGCCACGCGATCTCCTCCTGCGTCGTCGCCGCCGCAACCACCTTTGCCTTGCCGGGGGACTCGTTGTAGCGGCGCAGCGCCTCGAGCACCACGAACGCGCCGATCCGATCGTCCACGGAGCGCGACACGATGCGGTTGTTGGGAAGCTGCACGCTCTTCGAGTCGATCACGCCGGCGTCGCCGACGCTCAGCTGCTGGCTCGCCTCCGCGCGGTTTGCAGCCCCGATATCCACCCAGAGATCCGTCATCTTCGACGCCTTGTCCCGATCCTCGGTTTTCATCAAATGGATCGGCTTCTTCCCGACGACGCCGATCACATCGCCATGGGTGCCGAGGAAACGGATTCGCTGCGCGACCAGCACCTGCGGGTCCCACCCGCCGATGCCGGAGATGTGGACGTATCCATCTTCATCGATGTGCTGGATGATGATTCCGATCTCATCGATGTGGCCGGCGAGCATGATGATGGGGCGGCCATCGGGGTTCACCGTCGCCATGCTGTTGCCGTGCACGTCGGATTCCACCTTCGCGAAGCGGCCAGCCTCCTCTCGCCAGACTCGTGCAGGCGCGGACTCGAAGCCCGACGGACCGGGCGTATCGAGGAGACGTTTGAGAAAGGTGACCGACGAATCGCTCAACATGTTGGTGCCGGGTCAGGGAAGGTGGACGACGAGAGCGCCAGGCAATTATAAGCGCGATCGTCAGCGAATCGTCAGCGCGCTCGCCCGGCGCGTCATGCCGCGAGGACCCGGACTGCGCGAGCGCGCGACGGTCGAAGAAAAACGGAGGGATGCAGAATTTCCGCGAGCGTTTCGACGCCGTCGACCAGGCGCGGTCCGGGACGACTGAGGAGTCCGCCGGAGTCCATCGCCCATACGCTACGGTGCGCGAGCCCGATCCAATCCTGTTTCTTCATCTGCATCGCACCCTCGGCCGCGGCGCGATGCACGTCGTACCCGCACGGCGCAACGATCACCGTATCCGGTTTGGCGGCAACCACCTCTCCCATCGTGACGACTCGCGATCGCTCGCCAGCCCGGGCCAGCACCTCGGTGCCGCCGGCCTTCCGGACCATCTGCGGCACCCAGTGACCCGCATTGTAGATCGGATCCGTCCATTCGAGCACCGCCACGCGCGGTCTCGGAACCGATGCCACCACGAGCCGCTCGTGCACTTTCCAGAGGCGGTTCTCGAGCTGCGTGACCAACGCCTCGGCAATCGCCCATCGCTCGATCGCCGCGCCGACGCGGCGGATGTCGTTGAACATCTCCTCGAGCGAATCCGCCGACAGCGACACCACGACGGGCGGATTCCAGAGGCTCTCGGCGATGATCCTCACGTCGGTTTCACGAATTGCGCAGACGTCGCAGATTCCCTGGGTGATGATGAGGTCGGGCTCGAGCCGCGCTATCGCCTCGGCATCCAGCACGTGCAGCGAATCGCCGAGCGTGTCTGCGGTGCGTACCATTCGGTCGATCTCGCCGGGCGCGGCGTTCGGATCGATGATAGATCGCGTCACGCGCGGAATGCCGGGATGCAAGCACTCCGAGGGATAGTCGCTGTCGTGCGAGATGCCGACGAGCATCTCGAACGCGCCGAGCGCGCAGACGATCTCGGTGGCCGCGGGGAGAAGCGAGATGACGCGCACTAGTGCTCGCGACCGCCGCCCTGGCGGCCCACACGATAGAGCGGCACCGTGAGGAAGAGCACGTAGAGGATGATCGCCGCGGCGGCACTCGCGCCGACAAAACCGGCACCCTTCGAGAAATCGATCGCCTCCGCCACCGTGCGGCCATCGGCGAGCTTCCAGATCGCGAGCACCGACAGCCCGACGCCCATGATCGCGCCTCCGGCGATCAGCCCGGATGAGAAGAGCACGCCCGGACCCGAGTCGGCCTTCGCGCCGATGCGCTCCTCCGCCGGCAGCCGCTGCTCGACCAGCCACCGCACGACGCCGCCCATGAACATCGTCGCCGACGTCGAAATCGGGAGATACACTCCGACGGCGACTGGGAGCGAGGGAATGCCGAGGATCTCCATCGCGATCGCGAGGAACGCGCCGATCAGGATGAGTCCCCAGGGCAGCTTCTGCGTGAGGATGCCATCGACCACGAGCGCCATGATCTGCGCCTTTGGCGAGTCGAGCTTCTCGACCGTGCGTCCGCTCACGTCCTTCGGATAGCGTCCGGCGATGCCGGGGTCGACGAGATAGTGAATCGTGTGCTGCGCGTCCACGAGATACTTCCCGGCGGGCGCGCCGCCCTGCGTCTCGTAGAGATGCCCCACCTGATAGCTCACGCCCTGTACGGTCTCCGTCGCGCCGG
>DATHJR010000127.1:0-6289 GCA_035286525.1 Gemmatimonadaceae bacterium
TGACACTGGGCTACGCCGGGATGTCGCTCTGGGACGAGCTCTCGACGCTCATTGTGGTCATGCTGCTCGGGCATTGGATCGAGATGCGCTCGATCTCGCAAGCGCAGGGCGCGCTCCAGGAGCTTGCGAAACTCCTCCCGAGCGAAGCGGTCCGGGTGACGGGTGACAAGCTGGAGACCGTTCCGCTTTCGGCGCTCAAAGAGGGCGATCTCGTGCTCGCCCAACCTGGTGCGGCCATTCCAGCGGACGGCATCGTGCGCGAGGGCGCGAGCGCGGTGAACGAATCGATGCTCACTGGAGAGTCGCGACCGGTGGACAAGAAAGAGGGCGACAAGGTCATCGCCGCGACTCTCAACGGAAACGGATCACTCCGGATCGAGGTGACCGGAACTGGCGATCGCACCGCACTCGCGGGCATCACGCGCCTTGTCGCGCAAGCGCAGTCGTCCCGCTCGCGCGCGCAGGCACTCGCGGATCGAGCGGCCTTCGTCCTGACGCTCGTCGCTATCGGCTCGGCCGTGGCGACCGCGGTCGTGTGGCTCGCACTTGGCGCGACACCGGCCTTTGTGATCGAGCGCGTCGTGACGGTGCTCGTCATCGCGTGCCCGCACGCACTCGGACTCGCCATTCCCTTGGTGATCGCCATCTCCACGACACTCGGCGCTCGCAGCGGGCTTCTCGTGCGAGATCGACGCGGACTCGAGGAGGCGCGAAGGCTCGATACCGTGGTCTTCGACAAGACGGGCACGCTCACGCGGGGAGAGTTTCGTGTGGTGGAGATCGTAACCGATGGCACCCTGAGCGAGGATGAGGCGCTCTCGCTGGCCGCCGCTGTCGAGCGCGACTCGGAGCACACGATCGCGCGGGGGATAGTCGAGTCGGCGGAAGAACGAGGCGCAAAGATTCGCGCGGTTCGGGACTTCCGAGCGATTCCCGGCCGCGGCGTGGAAGCGCGGCTCGATGAGCGCCTGCTCGCCGTTGGCGGACCCGCGCTGCTGGCTCAGATCGGGGCGACGCCCTCTCCGGCGTTGACGGAGGCGGCGCAGCGCGCGACCGATCGAAGCCAGGCCACCGTCTACCTCCTAAGCGACGGAGTGGCTCGAGCAATGTTCGTTGTGGCCGATGCGGTGCGTGAGGAATCGCGAGAAGCGATCCAGCGACTGCATGGCCAACATGTCACCGTCGTCATGCTCACCGGCGATGCCAAGGTCGTGGCGTTGGCCGTCGCCCAGGACCTCGGTATCGACACCGTCATTGCGGACGTACTGCCCGAGCAGAAGGTCCAGAAGATCGATGAGCTCAAGCGCACTGGAAGGCGGGTCGCGATGGTCGGTGATGGAGTGAACGATGCGCCTGCACTCGTGAGTGCCGATGTCGGAATCGCAATCGGTGCGGGAACAGAGGTCGCGGTGGAAGCTGGCGACGTCGTGCTCATCAGAAGCGACCCGCGAGATGTTTCGCGGCTGATCGCCCTGAGTCGAGCGTCGTATGCAAAGATGGTTCAAAACCTGTGGTGGGCGGTGGGCTACAACGTCATCGCCATCCCCCTAGCTGCGGGCGTTCTCGAGCCGTGGGGGATCGTTCTGAGTCCCGCCGCGGGCGCCGTGCTCATGTCGCTCAGCACCATCATCGTGGCCGCGAACGCTCAGCTGCTTCGGCGAATATCTCTTTGAGAGCTGCTACCGTCTGTCGAGAGGCTGTTCTTTCCCGCTCACGGCGCTCACGTTATCACATCGCCGGAGGCGCGAGGATTCGCAGCAGCGGCTTGCCGTCGATGTCCTGCAACGGAAGATACACGCGATGCGTGCGCGGATCGACTGCGACGGTGTGCGCATGGGGCGCGCGATATTCACCCAGCGGTGTGAGTTTCGCGCCTCGCTCCGCGAATACCGCCAGCGATCCCGATTCGCAGGCGACGTACAGCCGACGCAATCCCGCATCGAAGGCGAGGACGTCGGGGTCGGCCGGGATCTTCAGCGAGGCCGTCGTTCGCATGGTTCGCAGATCGAGAACGAGGAGCTTCGAGTCGCCTTCGCACGTGATGAACGCGAGGCGCTCCTGCTCGTCGATCAGAAATCCATGCGGGTGATCGCACGCCACCGGATACCGGGCGACGATGTGGAGGGTGTGAGGGTCGATTGCCGCGAGCTCGTTCCTGGTCTGAACGGCCACAAGCATGCAGTGTGAGAATCGATCGAAGTGTGTGTTTCCAGCCTCGCCGCTGAGAGGTACGAGGCCGATGCGCGCGTTGGTTCCGGCGTCGATGACGAGATCTGTCCCTCCGTGCTCATCCGACACGAACATCCGTCGCTCGTCCGGCGCGTAGGCGATGCCGTCGGGAAAATCCGCGCCTGATACCGTTGCAATGGTCTTGAGGGTGCGGTCGTCGACGACGGCCACCCGGTGATTGTCGGTGACGGACACGTATACCTTGTGCAGCTCGGGGACCGCCCACACACCAGTGGCGCCGGGGAAGCCTTCGAGACTCGCGAGGAGCTTTCCCGATCGCGCATCGAACACGTCGAGCCGGTCGCCGCGCATGTGCGAGATGTAGAGGCGACCCGTTGTGGAGTCGAAACTCTGATAGTCGAATCGCTTTGCCGGACCGGGAAGCGGGACATCGGCGACGATCACCAGCGGCGCACTGTGCGCGAGAGGCGGCGTTTGGGCAGCGGTGGCAACGGACGAGAGCGGCGTCCAGCCAGCGGGCGTCATTGAGGTGGCGGTCGCTGTACACGAGGCGCGCTGCGCCGGGAGCGCAGCCGCAATCGAGGCGAAGGCGCACGCCGAAGCAAGACATGTTGCGACCGCTCGCCTCACTGTTCGCCGTCGTTTGGGGTCGCAAGTCGACACATCTGAGAGGATGACCTGGTGGATCCGAAAACGTACTACGAAGGAAGCCGTGGGCGAACACCGTCAATGGCCTCTCGCCGGTATCCTCGGATAGCTACCGTCTGAGCAATTGGCGAGTCGGGGGATCGCTCTCGATTCTCGCCGCGCCACTTTCCTTGTGGCCGATGATGCGGCCGATCGCGTCGCACAGCATCTCGTGCGCCACCGGCTTGTCCACCCAGTCGACCGCGCCCACGAAGCTGTGCTGCATCTCGCCGGCGATCGAGCTCACAATGACCACTGGAATTCTGGCGAGCGCCGGATCGGCCGCGAGCCGTTTGAGGAGCTCCCACCCGTCCATCCCGGGCATCATGAGGTCGAGCGTAATCAACTGCGGGAACAGCGACTTCGCCATTTGCAGTCCGTCGGCGCCGGATGCGGCAAGCGCAACGCGGTATCCGAGTTCTGCTATGTGCATGCGCAGTAGTTCCCTGGCGTCAGCATCATCCTCGATGACGAGGACGAGTGGCGCCCTGGAGTCGGCGGAAGGCGCCGGGTCGAGTTGTGAAGAGCGCGCCAGCGGCGCCGCAATCGGCTGCGCGGAGCGTGGCGTTGCAATGCCATCGACCAGCTCGATCGTGAATGTGGTGCCGCGACCGAGCACGCTGTCGACCTGGAGACGGAAGCCGAGCGCCTCGCAAAGCGCGCGCGAGATACTCAACCCGAGCCCGGTGCCGCCGAACTGGCGCGTCGTACTCGTATCGGCCTGTTCGAACGCGTCGAATACGGCGGACAACCGATCGCGGGCGATGCCGATTCCAGTATCGGTGACACGAATGCGCGCAGGCCTGTTGCCCTGCGAATTGGCTTCCACGGTCACGGTCACGCTCCCGGCGTTCGTGAACTTCACCGCGTTGCCAATGAGATTGATGAGTATCTGGCGGAGCTTGGCAGCATCCGTATCGATCGCATCGAGAGCGAGAGGCACCAACGCGTCGACTGACACTCCTTCCTTGAACCGGCGATCGCCGAGCTGCACCAACGTGTCGTGTACGAGATCTCCCACGGAAACCGACGTGATCTCGAGTGAAACCTTTCCGGACTCGATCTTGGACAGGTCGAGAATGTCGTTGATCAACGCGAGCAACTGCACGCCATTGGTACCAATGCGCTCGAGGTATCCGAGATCCTGCGGTTGAAGATTGCCCGCCTTGTTCTTGCGCAGCACGTTCGAGAATCCAATGACGGAATTGAGAGGCGTGCGCAGCTCGTGGCTCATTCGCGCGAGGAACTCGCTCTTCGCCGCGTTCGCGGTTTCCGCATCCTCCTTCGCGCGAATCAGCCGGTTGATACGCTGTCGGCGCCGAAACGCAAACGCGAGACTCAATCCCAGGAGAAAGAGCGTTCCCACGAACGCCACATCGAAACTGAACTCGCGCTCCGCAGCAGCGTACGCGGCGCCCTCATCGAGCGCCCGGATGATTCCCCATCCCGTTTCGGGAATGTGCCGCGTCGCGGCGATGATCGGCGCATCATCGTAGCCGCGCAGGAGCCCCGATGTGTCCGTTCCCTCCGCGGCGAGTCTGCCTGCCTCGAACGCGAGCGCCCATGGTCTGCGAATCTGTCCCGGTCCGGCCATGGGGAGCTTCGATGGCGTCAGCACGACAAATTCATCGCCCACGTGCTGAACGAGGCGATGACGAGAGTGTTCCTCGCCTTCCTCCTCGCGCAGTACCGTTGGGAACAGTGATTCGTAGGGGTCGATGCCCACCACGATGGCGCCGAGATAGTCAATCGGGCGTCCCGGACGCTCGATGACCACGGGTTCGATGACCGCGAACAGCTGCTCGCCGTTATCGAGCCGCAAGGGACCGATGGTCTGCCGCTCGCCATTCTGCGCCGACTCCATTGCGAGCGCGTGCACGATCGATGGCAGCGGATCGGCGCCGACCGAGCTCACGACGACTATTCCGTCCGCACGCAGCACCCAGATGCCACGGTATCCGCGCTCGACGGCGTCCACGGTGATCACGTCACCCAATTCCTTTCCTTCCGCACCCGCAGAATGGCCCGAACGAAATAGGTCCGGGGTCTTCGTGGCTTGGCGAGCAAGGAGACGATCGTCGAGCTGACGCTCATCCAGCCACGTCTGTACCGCGGCACGAGTCACATCCGCGCTCGCATTCATGCGATTGCGCCAAAAGACGAAGGCGTCCTGCCGGAGGCGCGTACGCTGGTAGCGCAATCCGCCAACGGCGCACGCGAGCGCGAGGAGGACCGTGCCGTACGGAGCGGCCGTCGAGATGAAGCGGCGAAGCGTCATGGTTGTGCTGCGAAAGGAGCGCGCGGGCGAGAGATGACTCCCTCATAGTCTCGGTCAAGGCTTACGAGACTTTAATGCCGTCCCGGCGAGGGCGTGGCATCAGCGATCATGCGCAGTCATGTTGAGTGCGTGGGCGCTCGCCGCGCCCGATCGTTTCATTGCCGCTGGGATCCGGGGTCGACACCTCTGTGCGGAGGAATCGGTGGACTCGAGTGCGTACTGGGAGCGAATCTACGAGCGAAGCTCGCCCATGAGCTCGAGCTGGTACCAGCCCGAGGCGTCGCGGTCGCTGGAGCTGCTCGCCGGCCTCGGGGTGGGGCCGACGAGCAACATCATCGACGTCGGGGGAGGCGATTCGACGCTGGTGGATGGATTGATCGCGCGAGCCATGGGGCGGGTCACGGTGCTCGACCTCTCGCGTACGGCGTTGCAGCGGGCGCGCACCCGGCTCGGATCAACTTCGGAAGATGTCTCGTGGATCGAGGGCGACGTCCTGCGAGCCGACCTGCCCTCTCATTCGTACGATGTGTGGCACGACCGGGCTGTCTTCCATTTTTTGACCGATCGCGAGGACCGCCTGCGCTATGTCGCCGCGGCCACGAGTGCGCTCAAGCCCGGAGGCGCCGTGGTCATCGCCACGTTCGCCTTGGAGGGTCCCGATCACTGCAGCGGCTTGCAGGTCGCCCGATACGATCCGGAGATGCTCGCCCGCGAATTCGGCGACGCGTTCTCGCTCGCACGCGCGGTGCGCGACGTTCATCGCACGCCGTCCGGCGCGGAACAACAATTCACATACGCGGTGTTGCGGTTGCTGTGACCGAGGCGGCGGGCGCCTGATCAAACCCCGAGGAGCCGGGACTAACAACGTGAACTACGAAAAATACGGACACCAACGGACGCTGACGGATAGCTGCTCATAGGAGTTTTTCCGTTTGTGTCCGCCTGGTCCGTTCATTCCGTGTCATCATTGTTAGTGCCTGAGTCGCACAGTGGGCGCGCGTTTTCGACTTCTGCGAGCCGTTGCGAGTCAGGCTTTCGCTTGGGACTGTGCCTCGCCCATGGTGATGAGCACCTCGTGGCGGACACCGTCGCCCGAGAGCTTCACGACGTGATCCGGCACGTCCACACCGTCGA
>DATHJR010000128.1:0-5276 GCA_035286525.1 Gemmatimonadaceae bacterium
TCGCCGCGGGCACGACGACCGCGCCGTCGTCGCCAACTTCGCCAACGTCGCCGCCGTCGCCGACGCCGCCACCACCACCCCCGCCGCCTCCGTACTCACCACCGCCGGCGAGCGGATCGTTGTACAGCGGCTACAGTGCAACGTCGCCGCACTGGCCGCACATCCGCACGATGATGACGGACTTCTACTACTCCTGGACCACCGCCGAGCGTACGTGGGCCGCCCAGCACTACGACTTCGCCATGTCGGGGGCGGGAAGCGCCTGGCGTGCGGTGAACACGTCGGTTGGACACCTTCCGTACGCGCTCGAGTGGACCACCGTCATTCCCTCACCGTCGGCGCACGACAACGTGCAGACCGCGTACTACAAGGACATGAAGACGTGGTACGCCACGCATTCGTCGTACTCGCTGGAAAACGCGTTCCTGCACAAGGCGGGAGCGGCGCACGATTCCGCGGGACGCATCGTCATCACCATCTGGTCTTCAGCCCGCTGGGTCATCAATCCCGCCGATGAGGGCGCACGCAACTATCAGGTGGATCGTTTCCAGCGCGTCGTGGCGAACGAGAATGGTGTGTTCGTCGATGAGTGTGCGGGAATTCTCGGACTCATTCCGGCCTCGCAGGAATTTCCGACGAAGACGGATTTTCAGGCTCCGCAAACGGCCACGTTCGCGGCAATCAAGCAGGCGTTCGGAAGCAAGGTGCTCATGCTGAACACCGCCGAGTACAACACGGCGTTCGACCTCGCGAACGCGCTTGCAGCGGGTGCCGTGCATCTCGAGGGGATGAACAATCCCCTTCATCCCGGAATCGGCGGGGCCTGGCAGTGGATCGAGAGTCTCACCAGCCAGAACGTGCTCGTCGACTTCGTCAACCTCTATACGTCGGAGTACGTGAACACGATTGCGGCGACATTTCCGCACGGAAATTCGGCGACGCCGGCGCAGCGCATGAAGATGGCGGAGCTCGCGAGCTACTACATCGTTGTGCCGAGCAATCCTGCGACGCTCGCGCTGCAACTCGAAAATTCGTGGGACCTGCCATACTCCTCGCTCTGGATTCGCGCTCAGGAAGCAAACATCGGGCATCCGCTCGGCCCCCGCGTGCTTGCGTCGCGCGGCACCGATCCGCTCGGACAGAGCTACGCGGTGTACACACGCGACATGGATCGCGCGTTGATCATCATGCGGATCAACCAGGGGTGGGGCGCGCACAGCTACGTCGATGCCACCGCCGTGTCGATACCACTGCCGGCCACCGATCAGTGGCTGCCGCTGAATGCCGACGGTACGCTGGGAGCACCGGTGACGAGCATTACGCTTCGCAACGTCGAGGCGGCGATTCTCGTGAAGAAGAGCCGGCTCTAGAAGTCAGTCGCCGAGAAACTCGCCAACGGGAGCGAGGGTCTCGATGTGGTCACAGAGGATCTTGAATGTGGCCAGCAGCGGCACGGCGATGAACGCGCCGGCCACGCCCCATACCTCCCACCAGAGAATCAGCCCGATGAGAATGGCGACCGGGTTGAGCGTGAGTCGCTTCCCAAGCAGGAGCGGCGTGACCACGTACGCCTGCAGCAGATTGACCGCGAGATAGCTCGCCGGTACGGCGACGATGTGCGCGATGTTGTCGAAGGTGGAGAGTGCGGCGAGCGTGAGCACTCCCACCATGACCAGCGCGCCCAGGTACGGAATGAACTCGAGAAAGAGCACGAGGACTCCCCATAGCGGCGGATTGGGCATGCCGAGCGCCCACATGATGAGGGTGACGACACCGCCTTCGAGAACATTGATGAGCGCGACGGTGGACAGGTACATCGAAATCGACGTCTCCGTCTCGCGGGCAATCGCGACCGCTTTCTTCTTGTCGCGAAACTCGGGAAGCATCTTCGTCAGCTTCTGCAGGAAGAGATCGCCCGAGGCGAGCAGGAAATAGAGGAGGACGAGCGTCTCCAGCGCGCCTGCGAGGAAGGAGGCGGACGTCTGGACGAATCGCTCCATGAGCGTCGGGCCGGCCAGCGTCACCTCCTGCGCTGGCGGATTACTCGAGCCGGTGGTCGCCGCGCGCGCCATCTGATCCGCGGATTTGCTCACCTGCTCCATCGGCCGGCGCAGCTTGCGGATCTTGAAGTTCGCGGCGGCGAGGGATTGCGGCGCCCTCATCACCCACTGCTGCGCGGGCTCCGCCAGGAAGTATCCCCCGGCACCCACGGCGGCGACGATCGAAAGGACGACGAGCGCGGCTCCGATCGGCTCCGGAATGTGCGCCGTCTTCAGCGTGCGCACGAACGGGCTAAGGAGGAGATTGAGCAGGAGCCCGAAGGTGACCGGAAGAAAGAACGCGCGCGCGAAGTACAGCGTGTAAAAGAGCGCGATCACGAGCAGGAGCGTCGCGGCGATCGATCGAACAGCGGGCTGCGATTCCAGCGCGTCCTCGAGAATCTCGAGGTTGGGCGTCTCGATCGCGCCCGGTGGCGTGAGCGATGCATCTACTGGCGACGACCGAGTCTCCAGATCAGGTGCGGCGTTCGTATCGTCTGCCGGCGGGCGTGCTGTCATGGGCGCAAGGCCATGCACGATCTCAGCCAGCGGGCTCGGGCGGGTGAGGGGGCGAGCGACGCTGGTTGGCGGACTGCGCAGGGATGTTGCTATCTTGTGCCGTACATGCCACGCGACGCGACGACTCCCGGTTCCGATCAGAACGCCGCATTGAAGCTGTGGGTAGTGCTGAACCGGGCGCACGAGGCCGTGGCGGAGCACGCGAAGCTCGACATCGAGCGAGGCGAGCTGTCACTCACCGAATTCGCGGTACTCGAGGCGCTCTATCACAAGGGCGACCTCTCCGCGGGCGAGGTGAGCCAGCGGGTACTTTTGCAGAGTGGCAGCCTCACCTACGTGATCGACAAGCTCGTGAAGCGCGGCCTCATCAGCAGGCGCGCCTGCGATACCGATCGTCGCCGCACCTACCTGCGCCTGACCCCGCCCGGAAATGCGCTCATGAAGCGCGTCTGGCCGGGACACGCGGCCGTGATCGAGCTGGCGACGAGCGGGCTCACCGCTGCCGAGAAGCGAACGGTGACCAAGCTGCTGAAGAAAATGGGGCTGCACGCGGAGGTCGTGGGAGGCCGGGAACCAAAATGGCGTGAGAAAGCTTGAATTCAAGAGATCGTTTTAGCTTGAATTCAAGAGATTATTCTTTCACGTCACCGGAGTGTTCCAATGGCCACAACGCAGGCACCAGCCACGAGCAGCACCTGGAAGATCGATCCGAGCCATACGCTCGTCGAATTCGCGGTCAAACATCTGATGATCACCACCGTGAAGGGGCGATTCACGGATGTCGAGGGAGCGGTCGTGATCGTCGACGGTGCGCCGTCGGCCTCGTCCGTCAGCGCGGTGATCAAGGCCGCGAGCATCGATACGCGCACGGGGCAGCGCGATGACCATCTTCGAAGCGCGGATTTTCTGGACGCGGCGAACTACCCTGAGATCACGTTCAAGAGCACGCGCATCGCGGGAAACGATTCGGAGTTCAAGATCACGGGGAATCTGACTATCCGCGGCGTGACGAGGGAAATCACGCTCGACGCCACGAACGAGGGTTCGATCAAGGATCCCTGGGGCACTGAGCGCATCGGCTTCAGCGCCAGGACCAAGTTCGACCGTCGCGACTTCGGGCTCACCTGGAATCAGACGATCGAAAGCGGCGGCGTAGTGGTGGGCCACGAGGTGAAGGTGTCGATCGAGCTCGAGGCTGTGAAGGAGGCGTAATTCCTCGCGCCGAGCTGGATCGCACTCCGAGCTACAACATGAAGGCCGCCTGTGTGGGCGGCCTTCTCGCATCTAGCGGCCGCCGAGCATCGCGGCGATGCGCTTGGGCGCAGTGAGCAGATACGCGTCCCGAATCAGATCGCCGGTGGTTTTCCAATTCGGCCGGCGATCGAGCCTGATGCCGAGCCACCCTTTCGGACCTACGTACGGCGGCGCGAAGTAGCGATCGGGATCATCGTGAATGAGCATGTCCTGGATGAGGTGCGTGGACTTCACCCACACCGCCGGACGCCCTGCTCCGTGGTGGGTGTCCGACGCGGCGTACATCGCGAAGATCTTGTTCTTCACGCGGAACGTGGGCTCACTCCACGCCTCGACCTCGTGTGCCTCGGGGAGCGCGAGACAGACGATGCGGAGGCGGTCAATTGGCTGCGTGGGGGCGGTCTTCCTGGACATACGAAATGGATTAGGGAATCAGCGTGGGATTTTAACACGAATGACGGGCGTCGTGGTGGCTTTGGGGGGCGCCGGTCGTCTGTTTATCAATGGCATCTAATGGGCGCCGCTCTGGCGCCTCGCACGGCGACATCCCGAAGTCGAGGTGGTCATGGATCTGCGTTCATTCGTGCGTCAGGCAGCCGCGCTGCTGACAGGGCTGACGGTCATCGCGTGCGGAAACCGCGAGGTGGGAACCGATCCCGGGAGTGCCGTGCTCGCGGTCATCGTCAACACCCCGATCGCGAACGCTGGTGCCGTCGCCATTCGTGGCCCCGCCTCGAACACATCGTACGTCTCGTCCACCGACACCCTCCGTGGGCTGATCCCCGGACAGTATGTCGCGCACGCCGACAACTCCGCCGCGCCCGACTCGCTCGTGAGCGCCGTCCTCACCGGCGTGGTGACCGGCAGTCCGGTGATGGTGGAGCTCGGGCGGATGGATTCGGTCATCGCCACCTACGCGCTTCGCGGCGGCTCCGGGGCGCTCTGGGTGGGGAAGTGGGGCTCGGTGAATCTCGCCGAGGGGTTCGCGTCGCCCCAGCTCGCGAGCGGAGGAACGATTGGCGCGGCGGACACCATTCGCGCGTCGAGCGCGCCCTCCACGATTTCCGGAACGGCGTTCGACACGGCGGGCAACATGTGGGTGACGGATTACATCAACCAGCAGATCATGAAGTTCACGCCCGCGCAGCTGGCGAGCGGTGGTACGGAGACGCCGATGGTGGTGATCCAGACGGCGAAGGAGCCGTGGGGCATCGCGTTCGACGCGAACGGGAATCTCTGGGTGGGCTACTACAACGGCAATTACGTGCTCGAGTATTCGGCGAATGATGTCCAGAGTTGGAGCGGCACGCTCACCGATCCCGCACCGGTGTTGACCGTGACGACGCCGAATGGCCCGCTCGCCCTCGCCTTTGACGCCGGGGGTAGCCTGTGGGTGGCAGGCTTCGACGTGCCCGTGACATACAAGATCGCCTCGAACGCCATCGACGCGGCAATCGCCGGCAG
>DATHJR010000129.1:0-2116 GCA_035286525.1 Gemmatimonadaceae bacterium
CGCCGACATTGAAGCTGTTTCTATCAAGGGTGGACAAGCTGATCGCTCGCGTCTCGAAGAAGCTCGGCGAATCAGTGGATGGGAGCGAGGATGTACGCCGATGACTGAGAAGCGCTCACGCTCGAAGCTCACGTTGGAGGCAAGCGCGCCCGAGAACGCACCGATCACCTAAGGACGATGTGGCTTTCGCACTGAGAATACTCACCGCAGCAGTCGCGATATCGGCGTCGACCGGATGTGGAACGTCGCGCGACTCGATCCTCTTCGCAGGCGACTCATCTCATCGAATACGCCTGCGGGACGCCCACACGGGACAGCCGCTCTCGAATCTCGAGGTCAGGCTCCTGTCGGAGCGTGTGAGTGGCTGCAGCAAGGGGCCCTGCCCTATCGATAGCGTGACGTGGACGGGGCGCTCGGATGCGGACGGTCGCATCGAGCTTCCGAAGAGTGCCATCGGCGCGCACGCCACCGCAGCGACCGACTCACACGAGGCAGACCTCCTCGACAACGCGACGCACGAGGGAGGAGGCGAGTGGGTGCTGGAGCTGACAGCCAAGGATTCCAACGGTGACGGTCCGTATCCACTCAAGCTGCTCGACGAAGAGTCGAGGAAGCCGCTCGCGAGCACACCCGTGAGTCTCAAGTTCGCCGACACGCACAACGGTGAGCACGAGGTCGCGCTCATAACGAACGCACTCGGCTACGTCTTCATCCCCTCCCAGATCGCGGCACTGGGCAAGCACAGCTTTGTGAAGGTGAAGCACTACAATGTGGCGTTCATCGACTTCGGCGCTCGGCACAACATTTACATCAGGCCGACCTCCGGCAAGTTCGACTTCGATCACTGACGCCCGCGCTGCGTGCGCCATGCGCTACTCACGCACAGCGCGGCGCATCAGAAGCGGTGCGACGCGTACTGCGGATGAGCGGCCGGCATGGGACGACTAGAGACGGAGTACGGCCTTGCCTCGGACCAGGCCTTTCCGGAGTCTGTCGAGCAACTCCCCCGCTCCGTCCAGTTCAACCCTGCTGCAGATGCGCGCCGTGATCGTGCCATCGGCGAGCATGCGCGCTATCTCGCTTAGCCCGCGCGACGAAATCGCGGGATTGGTGTGCGCCGCCGCCGAGTCGCTCGTCGCGCTCGAAGAAATGTTCGAAGCGGTGATGTGGCGCTCGGCGAACCACTGTACGTCTACTGCGTACAACGTGGAGATGAGCGCGCCGCCAGACTTGACAATGTCTGCATCGCGGCGGATGGCGTCTTTACCGTTCACGAGATCGAGGACGGCGTCGACGCCGTCAGGATGAGCACCGCGCAGTGCGTCGATCACGTCGACGGTATTGCTGTCGTAGACCTCGTCCGCGCCCAGGCGGCGCGCTTCATCGGCGTCGCCCCGCACCGTCGCGATCACGTGCGCACCGCGAGCGCGCGCCATCTGGACGGCGTAGCCTCCGACCCCACCAGTTGCGCCCATCACCGCAACGCGCTGGCCCGCGGTGACACCCATCAGCTCGATCGACCCGAGAGCGGTCGTGGCTGGGATTGGAAGCGCGGCTGCCTGTTCGTCGGTGACGCCCTCGGGAATGCGCGCAATCGGTTCTATCTGAGAGCCCGGCGTGACCGCGGTGTACTCGGCGTACGACCCGTGCGCCCGCGCGATACCGAAGACGCGCTCACCGGTACGTAGGTCGCGTTCTCCCGCAGGTACGCGTTCGACGACGCCCGCGAAATCCATCCCCAGGACGAAGGGGTAGTGTGATGCGGCATTCAATTGCTCGACGAGCTTGTAGTCGATCGGATTGACCCCGGCGTACCGCACGCGCATCAGCAGTGCACCGTCTGCGGCCGGGATCGGTAAGTCGCGGATTCCTGGGGCTTCTCCGAAACTCCGCACAGCGAATGTGCGCATGGTGTCACCTCTGTTTGTCAGCCTACCGCCATCCGGCAACTGTTGCGCCCAGGAGCAGTCGACAAACAGCTTTGGCAGTTCTTGCTACCCGCGATCATTAGCAACACTAACAATCCTCGTCAGGAGGGAATCTGCTACTCGCGTGGTCACGCAGAGTTAGTCGGCTAGCCATGAGAGCGGAGGGCAAGGCAATGCTCCAAACCACG
>DATHJR010000130.1:0-2505 GCA_035286525.1 Gemmatimonadaceae bacterium
CGGCGATGAAGCTTTGGCGCTCGAGTGCTCGAGATTTTCGCGCGCTCAGCGACACTGCCGGGCTCGCGGCGGCCACCGGGAATATCGGCGCGGGATTCTACCTCGAGGGGGCGATCGACTCCGCGGCGGTGTATCTCGAGCGCGCGCGCAAACTCGCAGTCTCGATCGGCGATCGTCGCACCGAAGCCAATGCCGTGGGGACGCTCGCGAGCGTGCACAAGGACAAGGGGGAGTATCGCGAAGCTCGCACGCTGTACGAGCGCGCCCTCACCTTGCGTCAACGCAGCGGCGACGGGCGCGGCGCCGCCGCCGACCGCAATAACCTCGGACTCATCGCACAATCTCTGGGCGATCTGGACGGGGCGCGCGCGGACTTTCTGAGCGCGCTGTCGGACAATCGCGCTGCGACGCGACCGCACTCGGCGGCGCTCAACCTCACGAATCTCGCGACGCTCGCGAGCCTCATCGGCGATTCGCCGCGCGCCGACTCGCTCTACCGGCTCGCGCTCGCGATTCATAAGGAGCTCGGCGAGCTCGATGACGAGGCCGTCGTGACCCACGACATTGGGCTGTTGCAGATGCGTCGCGCCGACTACGACGGAGCACTCGTGTCGCTTACACGCGCGCTCGTGCTGTCGGATTCGACCGGCGCGGCGCTCGAGCACATCTCCGAGCTCGCCGATCTCGCGTCGCTGAAGGCCGCCCGCGGCGATGTCGAAGGCGGGCTGTCGACACTGCGACGTGCGCAACGAGAAGCCGAGGCAGCCAACGCGCCCAACGACCTCCGCGCGCGGCTCGCGGTCACACGCGGCGAGCTTTCGGTCTCACTCAACACACTCCCCGACGCCGAGCGACAGTACGCGCGTGCGGCGCGCCTCGCTGCCGATGCCGGAGACCGCGGCCTGCAGGCGAATGCGCAGCGCGGGCAGGCGCTGCTGCTCGTCGAGCGCCGAGACTATGCCGCGGCAGCGACGACGTTTGCCGCGTCGATGCGCAATCAACAATCCGTCGGAGACGTTCGGGAGGCAGCCGCGAGTCGCATCTGGATCGGTTTCACGCAGGGCAAGATGGGAGATACCGCACACGCACGACGTTCGCTCGCCAAGGCTCGCGCCGAGATGCAACTGGTCGGCGACGAGGCGGGTGAAGCGGCTGCGCTCAACGCGCTCGGTGATCTGGAGGCGCAGGTCGGCGCACCGTTGCTCTCAGAGAAGGACTATCGGCGAGGTATCGGCCTGCTCGGCACCCGTGCCGCTCCGGAGGTCGCGTGGCGACTGTACGCCGGTCTCGGTGAACTACTGCGTTCTCGAGGTGCGTTGGAGGACGCGAGCAATGAGCTGCGCAAGGCGACCACGTACATCGAGCACACGGCCAGTGGCTTGGAGCTGGCGGAGCAGCGCGAGAATTATCGCGCCGACAAATGGGATGTGTATGCAACACTCGCCTTCGTCGAGCAGCAGCGTGGTCGAGTAGGCGAAGCGTTCGCCGCCAGCGAGCGGCTGCGTGCACGTCAGGCGCTCGAGCAGCTCGATCACGGCACGGTGCACTATGCAGCGCGCGACTCTGCCTCGGCCGGTCGGGAACAGCTCCTTCGTCACCGGATCGACGAGCTGACGCGTCTCGTCTCGAGCAGTGCGATGCCGACGTCGCTGCGCGGCGAGGGAAGCGATTCGGCCGCGCGCGATGCCGCACGCGACGCGCTCGCCGGTGTCGAGGATGAGTACGGCGCCCTGATGCTCGAGCGACGACAAGTGAGTCCCTCTTCGGCTCGCGCCACGGACGGCACCACGACTACCGCCCACGAGGTGCAGTCACAGCTACATCCAAACGAGCTGTTGCTCGAGTATCTGATCACAGACTCCGCATCCACGGTTTTCGTGCTGGCATCGGATACCGCTATCGCCATCGATCTCGATCTTCGGCGACACGAGCTCGCTTCCCTCGTGGACTATGCCCGCGATGCGATCGCGCATCCGTCCTCGAGTGGCGGGACGGCATGGCGTGCGCCACTTCGGCGACTCTATCGCCTGCTGGTGCAACCAGTCGCTGACGCCGGCCTACTTCGGACGAAGACGCGTCTGATCATTGTACCGCATGCCGAGCTCCACTTTCTTCCGTTCGGCGCCCTACTGGCACCCGGAGCAGGCGACAGCTTTCTGATCGAGCAGGCATCGATCGTGACGGCGCCGAGTGCGTCGCTCTGGGTAAAGATCACACAGCGTCCCTCGAAGGCCGGCGTGCGAAGCATGCTCGCCGTCGCACCTCGCACCGACGCACTCCCCGCGTCGCAGCGTGAGGTCGATTCCATCGGCGGGCTCTACGGACGTGACGCGACGGTTCTCCGCGGACGAGCCGCAACGCGCGAGGCATTCATGAAGCGCGCGCCGGAGAGCAAAGTCGTTCACCTGGCATCGCTCGGAGTGCTGAACAAGCACAATCCGCTGTTCTCGTTCGTCGAGCTTGCACCGAGCGAAATGGACGATGGCAGACTCGCGGTGACCGATG
>DATHJR010000131.1:0-2449 GCA_035286525.1 Gemmatimonadaceae bacterium
AGAGTTCATCGGCACCGAGGAGCCGACGCCTGCGGATGTGCTGCCATCCGAGATGACCGTCGATCGGGCCATCGATCGCCTCGCCGGGCTCGCGCTCGCGCGTCTCACGCAGCTCGCGCCGCGGCGCGCGGACTGGTGGCACACGCGCATCCCGTTCTTCGAGGTGGAGCGCGAGCGCATCTGGGTGTTCTGGCGTCGCGTGCTGCACACCGCGCATCATCGCACGCAGCTCACGGTGTATCTGCGGATGATGGACCGCAGCGTGCCGCCCACGTACGGTCCGACCGCGGACGTGAAGTGGGATGGCTCCGATCCGACGGACAACGTGAGCGCGGCGGGAAGAAAATAGGCGCGCGAGCAGTTCGCCCGCGCGCCTATTCGTTCAGCCTCGAAACTCAGCCGATCACTCCTTCTTCGCCATCAACCGCTCCGCGAATTCGAGCCGCGTCTCGAGCTCGGCGATGCGGCTCTCGAGCGATTCGACGAGCGTTCTGTCGGGTTGTGCGAGCGGCTGCGGAGCCGCCGGTATCTGCGACCGCTGCGCCCACTGTGCGTCGCGCGCGTCACCGCTTGCGCCCCAACCGAACGGACCCCAAGCAAACGGGCCATACGGTGCGTATCCCATCGCTCCGGCCATCGCGCGCCGGCGAGCCCAGCGCCGGCGACGCGACGCGAACAGGAAAAACAGGGCGACGATCAGCCAGAACATCGGGTGAAATCTGAACATCGGTCCCTCCGTCGATCGTCAGGTCGAGCTGTTAGGGGTGGGTGGGGTTGGTGGCGTGGCTGGGTTGGGATTGAACGCCTCTTCGATATCTGCCGCCGCCTTGCGAAGAATCTCGGCCGCGCGCGCGAGCGCCGGATCTTCCGGGCCGCGACGCCACGCACGCTTAAACGTGACCGCGGCCAGGTGCGCGAACGCCTGATGCATCTCGCCACTGCTGCCGCCCGTGAACTCGCGCACGGTCTCGCGAACGCGATCGAAGATCTCATCGAGTATGCCGCGATGCTCCTCGAGGTACTTCGCACCCTCAGGGGTCACGTGGTAGACCTTCTTCCCGTCGGTCTCGATCACCTTCACGTAGCCCTCATCTTCGAGGAGCTGCAGTGTCGGGTAGACGGTGCCGGGTGAAGGCGTGTACAGCCCCGCGAACTTCTCCTCGAGCGCACGAATCACCTCATAGCCGTGCCGCGGCTTTTCGGTGAGCAGGCGCAGAATGACGAACTTCACCTCGCCGGACTCGAACATCTGACTCCGCCGGCGCGCACCGCCCGGTCCGCCGCGACCGCGACCGCCCCAGGCTCCCGACCAACCGCCGGGCCCGCCGAAGGGGAATCCCGGGCCGAAGCCCCAATCATCTCTCTTGTTACACATAAGTTCCTCCGATATATCGTACGACATCACTCACGATATATCGTAAGATAGTACTCACGTAATGTCAAGTGTGCACTCGAACGCGCCTACGGAGCCCTAACTGCTCAGAAACTCGTCGAGCAGCGCCGTAAACTCCTCCGGCCGACCCACGTTCGACAGATGCGCCGCGTCCAACACCTCCATCCGCGCGCTCGGAATGTTGTCCCGCAAGTACGCTCCATCCGCCACCGTCGTCGATACATCCTTGCTCCCCGCCACCACGAGCGTCGGTGCGATGACGCGATGGAGGTCGCGCCGCAGATCTGTGTCGCGCAACGCCGCGCACGCGCCGAGGTAGCTCTCGATCGGACACGAACGCGCGATGGCGAGAAAGCGCGCGACGACCTCCGGATGCTTCGCCCGAAAGTCATCCGTGAACCAGCGCGGCATCGCCTGCTCGGCCGTGATCTCCATGCCGTTCTCGCGCACGAAGCGAATGCGCTCGCTCCACTGCTCGGGTGTACCGATGCGCGCCGCGGTATTCGCCAGCACGAGCCGGCTCACGCGATGAGCGGCGTGCTGCCCGAGCCAGATGCTTGTGAGGCCGCCGATCGAGACGCCGCACACCGCGGCTTTGTCTGCGGCCGCGGCGTCGAGCACCGCGAGCGCGTCGCCGCCGAGCTGCTCGATCGTGAATTCGCCGGGAGGCGCGGTGGACTTCCCATGCCCTCGCGTGTCGTAGCGAATGAGACGGAATCTGTCGACGAGCGCCAGCAGCTGCTCGTCCCACAGCACATGGCTGGTGCCGAGCGAGTGCAGGAGAAGCACCGCCGGTGCGTCGTCGCGACCATCGATCGTGTACCAGATCCGTGCGCCATCCTTCTCGACTTCCGGCATGCTCGCGCTCTCTCTCGCGTTGTATTCTCCGCCACGGCGGCCGACCTGGAGAATGTAGCCGCGTCGCGATTCGCGCGAGAGAGGTAGTCGTGCGGCGACGCGCCCGCCCAACGCACTCCCGACCTCCGAACAGGCGAGCTACTGCTGGCGCACCAGATGAAAGTCGTACTCGAGCTTGATGGTGTCGGCAACGCTCAG
>DATHJR010000132.1:0-18187 GCA_035286525.1 Gemmatimonadaceae bacterium
AATCCGACGATGATGAGACACAGGCCCGCGAGGCCGAAGTCTGCCGGGAGCAGCAGACGCGCGAGCAGAACTCCCGCCGGGAACGCCAGCACGATCTGGAAGGCCATCGACGCGATCCGCCACTGCGCTGCAGCAACGGCGCGCTTGCCCAATCCCGATTCAGGCGTCTGCGACTCCTTCCGATCGACGGGGAGTATTCGCATCACGTCGGTCCACCACGTAGCACCTCACCCGCGCGAGCAGGCTCACGGCGGCATTCTACGCGATGTGAGGCCGCGCGAGCGTAGACGGCGCGAAGCAGCTGGTAGTTGACCGCGCCCGTATACCGCTCGAGATACACTGCCCGGGCATTCCTACCCATGCTCGACATGGAGTCTCGATGCGCCGAGGCCCAGCGCACCTTCTCGCCGAGGGCCACGGGATCTGCCGCAGTGAAAAGGAGTCCGGATTTGCCATCCTCGATTATCGACTCGAGCGACCCGCTTCTACTGCCGATCACTGGAACCCCTGCCGAAAATGCTTCGAGCACGACGAGCGGAAACATCTCATAGCATTCGGATGGTAGTACGAGCGCTCGAGCACCACGCAGCAACTGTTGAATTTCTGCAGCAGGTTGGTAGCCCAACCATCGTATCAGCGGATTGTCGGCAGCCGCTCGCAACACCTCATCTTTGAGCGGACCATCGCCAGCTATGCGTAGCGGCAGAAGCCCGGCGGAGGCATTCCACGCCGCGAGCAGCGTTCGAATTCCTTTCTCCGCGGACAACCGGCCCACATAGAGCACGTAATCACGCTCGGCTTCGTCGTCTGCTGCCTGCGAGTCGACTCCCCACTCAACGAAGTTGGGCTTCACTACTATCTTGTCCGGCGGAAGTCCCCCCTCGATCAACTTGGTGCGGGCGAAATCCGTGGTTGCGACAAATACATCCACGTCCCGTTGCCATGTCCCTCGGGCGCGGTGATAGAGGAGCATCGTCGCAACCACCGCGCTTGCGGCGAGGCTGCCGCGGTAGCACCTGTGCACCACGCCGGGCCACGGAATAGTCCGACCAATGCAGTCTTCGCAGACACGGCCGTTGCGAAACAACAACCCGTTCGCGCAAAGGAGGCGGAAATTGTGCAGGGTCTGTACGACCGGGATCCCACCGTCCTGTGCCGCCGCATATGCCGCCGGCGATATCAACGGAAACGTGTTGTGCGCATGCATTACATCTGGGCGCCGATCACGAATGATGTCGGCCAGAGCGCGATAAGATTGCTCATTCCAGATCGTCTTGCGAGCCAGATCGAGGGAATGCAGAGATTCGACTCTATCGTTGTGAGTCGTGTACCGAATCACCTCGTCGCCACGGGCTTCGAGCAATCGGGTTTCGGCAGCGAAGACCTGGTCTTCACCTCCCGGCTGCTGGTAGTAGTTGTGGATCGCGAGCACGCGAAGTGGTGAACTCGTAAATACCTACCCGATTCGCTTCAGAATTGATGAATTGACGACGGTAAACGGAGCATATCGCACGATGGCGCACACAAGGCATCCACTGTCGATTCAGGCCGCGTTGGCGGGGCCCCGACCGATGGCCAGAAGGACGCCCGCAGCGAACCGGCTAACCATCGCCTCGATCGTGTACGTCTGCGCAGCGACGCGGCAGCCCGCCTGCAAGTGCTCGCGCGCACGTTCATCACCCAACAGACTGGACACGGCAGCGGCGTACTCCTCCGGATCGGTGCCTGCGGGGAGCTTCACGCCATTCTCGCCGTGTCGAAGGTACTCGACCTCGGGACTGTGAAACGCGAGGTCCACGGTTACCAGCGGAATCTCGAGCGCAAACGAGTCGAGTACGCCCAGTCCGACGAGCCCAGGCAGCAGCATGACTTTGGAGAGGCCGAAGAACGGGACTTTGTCCGTGCCGAGGCAAGGACCCAGATAGTGGATCCATCGGTGCTCTCGCGCGGCCTGCTCGACCAGTTGCTGATCCGGCCCGGCTCCAATCACGATGAGTTCGAAATCGGCCACGCGTCGGCGCAGGGCGTGCGCAGCTTCGATCAGGTACTGGATCCGTTTCTCGGCATAGAGTCCACCGACAAATATCGCGACGTTTCGGCTTTGGATATTCCAGCGCAGACGCAGCGCCGCCAACTCCTCATCGCTAACCGAGGCGCGCCGCTGGCGAAGGGCATCGGTATCGATTGCGTTTTGTACCGCAGTGATCCGGTCCGACGGAAAGTGCAGCCGACGCACAACCTCGGCGCTGCCTTCGGTGTAGGCAAACCACCAGTGGGGCCACCGGGAGATGAGTCGCTTCACAGCCTCGCCAGGGCCGCTGGCTGCGTGCCCCTGAAAGTTTCGGCCATGGCCCCAGAAGGCGACTCTGGAGCCTCCCATCGTCTGTCGGGCGAGCAGCACGTAGTTGAGAAGCAATCTGCTCGCCTGCTCCACGATTACCAGATCGCTGCCTCGGACCAGCTCCGCGCACGGCTGCCACCAAAAGCTCCGTCGCCCGAACGCGATCCTGCGGTTGCGGATAGGGCGTCCCCACGAAATCGCCGCCGTATCCTGTTTCTTTGCCTCTTCGTCACCGGGCAGACCGTAAATGAGGCCTAACGTGACGCCTCGCCTCTCGAGCTCTAACCGGAGCGCCTCGAAGAAGGGGATCCGATAGTGCGGGAGAGACTTCGTGACGATCGTTACAATCGACTTGCGGACCGCGGTGCGCTCCACTCAAAAGATTGTATAGATGAACGGGGCCAACACTGATCCCTGCGCGAACACGATAAGCGCGCCCACCAGGACCAACACCACGATGATCGGAAGCAGCCAGAACTTCTTCCTCACGCGCATGAATGCCCACAATTCGCGCACAATACTCGATTTTGCCATTCTCGCTCCTCTCAGAATTGGTGCTCCATGTCCTCGGGCTTCCGCGTGCGTTCGTCTCTGACGATCCAGAGGCTATCGCTATCGCTCTTCCGCTTCATGGGGCTGTGCCCGAACAAGCGTCGTCCTAATCCGATGGGTGTGAGGATGCCGAAGTATACGACTCCCATGAAAATCGGCGTCGTGACCTTGGAGATCCCCATCGCTAGCCCCATCCACGCCCGCCGAACTGGCACGAGTGCGGCGGGGAGTAGCGCACCTAGAAGTATCAGCGCGGTGCCGATCGCTCCGAAGATCAGAGGTGACGACGCTCGGCCTCGCCACCAAAGCAGCGCTCCGAGCCCAAGAAAGACTGCCCCGACCGCGAGCCCGAACTTACGGGCCTCAGCAACTTTCAGTCGAGCTGGAATTCCGTCCGCCACTCTGCGCGCTCCTCTTTCCATTCCGGTTGATCGGCCTTGGCGAGCAGGAAGCGCCCGAGTACCAGGCAGTCGATGTGGGTTCGCATGAAGCACTGAAACGCGTCGGCCGGGCTGCACACGATGGGCTCGCCGCGCACGTTGAATGAGGTATTGATGAGTACCGGGCAGCCCGTCTGGCGGTCGAACTCCTTGATCAAGTCGTAGTAATCAGCGTTGGTCTCCCGGTCGACCGTCTGCACCCGCGCGGAGTAGTCAATGTGCGTGACTGCGGGTATGTCGGAGCGTACCACATTGAGCTGATCGATTCCCCACAATACAGAGTCTTTCGGTGCTGGCGGGATCTGCCGCTCCTGCTTCACCTGGGCGACGAGGAGCATGTATGGTGACTCACAATCGAGCTCGAAATAGTCCGCCGCCCGCTCCCGCAACACGCTTGGTGCGAATGGCCGAAATCCCTCACGAAACTTGATCTTCAGGTTCATTTGGGCTTGCATTTGCGAACTGCGCGGATCGCCCAGAATGCTGCGAGATCCGAGGGCGCGAGGCCCGAACTCCATGCGCCCGTTGAACCAGCCAACAACCTTTTCCTGAGCCAGCATCTCGGCGACGCGTCGCAGAAGCGTATCACGCTCCAGGCGTTCGTAGACCGCCCCGGAGGCTGTTAGAAATTCTTCGATCTCGGCATCGGAGAAGTCAGGACCAAGATAGGCGCCGCGCATGTCGTCCCTGTCCGAATGGATCCGGGGCTTCCCCCAGTACCGGTGCCAGACCAGCTGCGCGACGCCAAGTGCCCCACCGGCATCTCCGGCAGCCGGCTGGATCCAGATCCGCTTGAACGGCCCTTCGCGATACAGACGGCCATTGCCCACGCAGTTCAGGGCAACGCCGCCAGCGAGGCAAAGGTCCTCCAATCCGGTCTCCTGATGGGCCGTCCGCGCCATGCGTAACATCACCTCTTCGCAAACAGCCTGAACGGAGCGCGCGAGGTCCATCTCCTTCTGGGTGAGCTGGCTCTCCGGCTCGCGAGGCGGCCCGCCGAACAAATCGTTGAAGGCCTCGCTCGTCATCGTCAAACCTGCGAGGTAGTTGAAGTACTTCTGGTTCAAGGAAAACGAGCCATCCGGTCGCAGATTCATCAGCTCTTTATAGATGAGATCCACATACCGCGGCTCACCGTAGGGCGCGAGGCCCATCACCTTGTACTCGCCTGAGTTCACCTTGAAGCCTGTGTAATAGGTGAACGCCGAATACAGGAGGCCAAGCGAATCTGGCCAGTGGGTTTCGCGAAGCAGCGTGACGTCGTTGCCCCGGCCAATGCCCACCGACGACGTGGCCCACTCGCCGACGCCGTCAATGGTGAGGATGGCCGCTTCCTCGAAAGGAGACGGGAAAAACGCGCTCGCCGCGTGCGACTCGTGATGCTCCGAATACAGGATCGGCCCCTCGTATTCCGGCAGGGCGTCGCGGATCTGCCGGTCGATGAACAGCTTGTCCTTGATCCACAGCGGCCCCGCCTTGAGAAAGGAGAGGAACCCTCGCGGCGCGACCGCCAGATATGTCTCGAGAATGCGCTCGAACTTCAGGAGTGGCTTGTCGTAGAAGCCGACAGCCGACAGGTCACGTGCCGCGATTCCCTGCGCGCGCAAACAGTACGCTACCGCGTTGGTCGGGAAGGTCGCATCGGCCTTCTTGCGAGTGAAGCGCTCCTCCTGTGCCGCCGCGACGATCTCGCCATCACGCAGCAAGCACGCCGCGCTATCGTGATAGAAGGCTGAAAGACCGAGAATGTATTGCGGCGCCATGATATTATCGTGAGAAGTGATGATCAGTGCCCCTGCGCGCCGGACAGTTCAACGCGGCAACGTTCAAGGCGCGAACGCAGCAGAGCATCTTCGGCAAAGACGACATCAGCAGCCCCGATGCGACGAGGTGCTGTAGAAGCCGTGTCGCTCAGCCAGTTTCTCGCACAAAGGTATATTCTTCGCCCGATGCTGAGACAGCTACGAGTCGATACTGAAGCTCGTTGAGATGTTGAATCGCAGCGCGCGTCCGCTCGATGCCATCGGGAAAAAATCGATGATGAAACTCGACGAGTAGCTGTGTCGGATAGATGCCGTCCTCCTCGAGAGTGCGGAGAACGTCATACTCTGCTCCCTCGACATCCATCTTGAGCACGTCGATGCGCGAGTGGCCGACATCCCTCGAGAGAGTGGATAGACGCCGCACCGGGACCTCTACTCCCTCCTGTCGCGATCTCGCACCGCGGTCCATCACGGTGAACGACATGTGCGAATCCTTCTTTGGCGGAAAAAGAACAATCGTTCCGTCATGATCTCCGATCCCGATGTCGTGAAACACGAACTGCGGGGGCATCGATTGCTCACGAACCCACGAGATCGACCGAGGGGTCGGGTCGAACGCATGCACGGTGAGGCCGTACTTGTGAATCAGCGATAGGTCAAAGGAAATGTCATCACCGACCCCGAACGAGTAGACGATGGCTTCGGCTGACAGAGCATCTGGCACGACGGCCCATCCGCCGTAGGCGCTTCCGTGATACTCGGTGGCGCGGTGATCCTGAATGGAAACGATCAACTCCCTGCCCATCCAGGATTTGATTCTACGACGGGTTCTGAGCGCCAGCGATCCAAGGCTACTTGCTCGATTCGAACTCAATGCTCCCCCCCTCAGCGACAAACGTCCGTTCGCCGCCAAGGCGGCACCACGGCTTTCGCGAATCCGCATTTGCACGAACGTTCTCGATACGTCGCCTCGACTGCCTCGGCCAAGCGACTCCCTCACGTCGTCCCACCAGAGATGACAGGATCACCCAAGAAAGTGTCACCACCTTTCGCACAATGCCACACTTTTCAGGCAATAGCGCTCACCGATCTTCCGGCGGGAAGGACAGCCAGACGCTTCGCGCTGGCCGACCCGAACGGCGAACCGTATACTCCGCCAATGTCGACCAGTATCTCTGTGCTATGAGCGAAAATCCTCGCCACGGATCGGACCTGGTCCGGCTGCTCCTTGGCTCCGTGCTCCTCCTCGGTGTTGCGGCTGCAGTGCTCTACCTGAAGCTGCCCCGACCGTTCGTCTGGATCTGGCTCGCCGCGCTACCGGTGTGCGTCGTCGGCGCGATGCGAGCCGACAGCGAGTGGATGCGTCGGCTCTCCCTCGTTTGCTTCGGTCTGGCCGTGAGCCTTGTCCTCGTCGAGGGCATCTTTGTGGTGCTCGACAGGCTCGAGCAAGGCGGCGGCCAAATCGGGGGTAGCTACGCCAAGGGCGGCTACTTCGTGCAGGGAGGCCAACTGGGATATGCTCCGGCGCCCGGAATTCGGGTCACCTCGAGGAAAACGAAGGGCAAACAACTCGTCTACGATGTCGCGTACACGATCTCCGAGCATGGCGCCCGGGTCACGAAGGGCGATCCGAACGGCGACACCTGGTTCTTCATGGGGGACTCCAACATGTTCGGCGAGGGAGTGAATGATGACGAGACTCTCCCCTCATTCTTCTCCGCCGATCTCGGCTACCATGCAAATGTGGTCAACCTCGGCTTTCACGGCTACGGCCCGCATCAGATGCTGCGCTCCCTCGAAACGGATCGGCTTCGCCCATTCATCCACGGCGCCGTCAGGCAAGTGATCTACGAGGGCATCTGGAGCCATCCCTGGCGCGCGGCGGGCCACGATGACTGGGACGCATACGGCCCGTCGTATGCTTTGAGCGGGACCGGAGTTACCTACGCCGGACCGTTCCATGGTCGCTTTGTGGGCTTCACCTTGAAGGTCCTCGAGAAAAGCGACTTCTTCCGCTTCGTGCTCGACCACACGCTCTATCGACTGGAGGTGAGCGATGGCGATATCGAGCGCTATGCTCTCATCCTGGAGCGGTCGGCCCAGCTCTCGCGCAGCAAGTACGGCGCAGGGTTCACGGTAGTCTATTGGGACGAAGACAACGAGCCTGGCCGACGAGTGCTGGCACGTCTGCGGAAGACGCCTCTTTCGCTCGTGCTCGTGTCGGATGTCATCCCACGCGGGGAATGGACCGGACTCGAACTTCCGGGGGATCCGCACCCAAGACCGGAGGTCCACCGGCGGCTTGCCGCGGCTCTGGCCGCGCGATTCCAGGCTGGAACGCCGGGGGCGCCTTGAGCGGCCGTTTCCTCCTCACTTGGGGCTGTCTGTTCCGTCGCGTGACCGGTATCATGGACCCGTGGTGAGGCGTCAGTTGGGGGACACGGCTCCATGATCTTTGGGCACGGGTCGAAGGCCGCTACGTTGCAACATCCATTGTCACACAAGGGAGCGCAGTCATGAAGAGGGCATTGGTCTGCGGGGCCGGCGGCTTCATTGGTAGCCACCTGGTCAAGCGACTCAAGCAGGAAGGCTACTGGGTGCGTGGCGCCGACCAGAAGCGGCCGGAGTACTCCGCCACGGCCGCGGATGATTTCCTTCAGGCCGACCTGCGCGAGCAGGGCAACTGCCAAGCCGCGCTGACGCTTCCGAAAGGCACGTTCGATGAGGTCTACCAGCTTGCCGCGGACATGGGTGGCATGGGGTTCATCCATTCCGCCGAGTGCGAAATCATGCGCAACAGCGCGCTGGTCAATATCAACATGATCGACGCAGCTGCGCGAGCCGGCATTGGACGCTACTTCTTCTCGTCCTCGGTTTGCATCTATCGCGACATGGAGCCCGGCGAGCCGGAGCTCACGGAGGAGCAGGCGTTCCCGGCGCTGCCCGACAACGAATACGGGTGGGAGAAGCTGTACGCGGAGCGAACGGCGCTCGCGTACGGACGGCGGTTTGACATGCAGGTGCGGATTGCGCGTTTCCAGAATTGCTACGGCCCCGAGGGGACGTGGACCGGCGGGCGCGAGAAGGCACCCGCGGCAATTTGCCGGAAGGTTGCCGAGGCGAAAGACGGCGGCTCGGTGGAAGTGTGGGGAGATGGTAGTGCGATCCGCTCCTACACCTATGTCGACGACATGGTGGATGGTATTTACAAGCTGACACACTCCGATCTCACCGTGGCGACGAATATCGGAAGCCCTGAATACGTATCCGTCGATGAGCTCGTCCGCACCGTGGCCGACGTCGCCGGCAAACGGATTCGAATCGTGCACATCGACGGGCCGGTGGGGGTCCGTTCGCGCAACTTCAGCAATGAACGGATCTATTCAATCGGGTGGCGCTCTCGTTTTTCCCTGCGCGATGGGATTGCGCGCACGTATCCGTGGGTGGAGGAGCAGGTGCGCACCGGCCAGCGGCTAGCGGGTTAGGCGCTCACGGGCTCGTCACGTCATCTCACCCGACCTGGCGGTCTGGTATCCCAGGTCGGAGAGCGCTCGTTCGCGCCGTGCCAGGTCGAGATCTCGCTCCACCATCATCCGCACCAGCTCCGTGAATGAGACCTTCGGAGCCCACCCGAGATTTGCTCGCGCCTTGGATGAGTCGCCCTGGAGATGGTCGACCTCACTCGGCCGAAAGTAACGCGAGTCGATCTCGACATGCTCTTGCCAGTCGAGCCCGACGCAGCCGAACGCCTCCTCGAGGAACTCGCGCACCGAATGCGACTCGCCTGTCGCCACCACGTAGTCGTCGGGTTCGTCCTGCTGCAGCATCAGCCACATCGCCTCGACGTAGTCGCCGGCAAATCCCCAATCGCGGCGTGTGTCCAGGTTGCCCAGATATAGCGTCTGCTGCAACCCTTCCTTGATGCGCCCGACGGCACGCGTGATCTTTCGCGTGACGAAGGTCTCACCGCGACGAGGGGATTCGTGATTGAAAAGGATTCCATTGGTGATGAACAGCCCGTACGCCTCGCGATAATTCCGGGCGAACCAATGGGCCGCAAGCTTACTCACCGCGTACGGGCTGCGAGGATGGAAGGGTGTATTTTCGCTCTGCGGGGGCAGTGCGGCCCCGAACATTTCCGAGGAGCCAGCCTGGTACACCTTGACCTGCGGGCCCGAGCGCGTGCCGTACTCACGTACGGCTTCCAGTAGTCGCAGGGTGCCGACGCCCACCACGTCAGCCGTGTATTCGGGCTGGTCGAAGGAAACGCGAACGTGCGACTGCGCGCCGAGGTTGTAGATCTCCTGCGGCTCGTACCGTTCGAGGATTTGGCGAAAGACGCGGCCCTCGCTCAGATCCCCGTAGTGCAGATGTAGCGCAGGGGAGTCGTGCGGATCGGCGTAGAGGTGGTCGATCCGCTCGGTATTGAAGGTCGAGGCGCGACGAATCACGCCGTGCACTTCGTACCCCTTGGCCAGCAGCAGCTCGGCCAGGTACGACCCGTCCTGACCGGTAATGCCGGTGACCAATGCGCGCTTTTCCCGCCGGTCCGTCATGCCGTCATCGATTTGAGGTATTGTCTCGCAAGCAACACGACGAATCGCGGATTGTGGTACGCGTATCGCCACCACAGGCGCCGCGGCTCGGTAGCCAGTCGGAATATCCATTCGAGTCCCGCGCGCTGCATCCAGTGGGGAGCCTCCGGCTTCACTCCCGATAGAAAGTCGAATGCTGCCCCAACGCCGAGCATGACGGCATTCACGGATCCCCGGTGCAGCGCCATCCACCGCTCCTGCTTCGGACAGCCGAGCCCGACGAACAGGATTGCCACTCCCGATGCATTGATCTCCTGTACGATCGCCGCGTCTTCTTCGGTGGTGAGCTGTCGGAAGGGCGGCGCGTGAGCGTAGACCATGCGCAGCTCGGGAAATCGTCGCTTGCATTCTTGAATCAAGAGCTCCAGCACTGCTGGAGTTCCGCCATAGAAGCCGATAGCGACGCCCGCCGCAGCCGCACGCTTGATCATGTCGACGGTGAGACTCGGTCCGCGTACTTGTGTCGCCTCCGAGAGCCCGAACAAGCGCAACGCCCAGACCAGCGGCATTCCGTCGGGAGTCACCAAGTCAGCGCCGTTCACGATCTTCTGAAAATCGGCGGAATCGTACGATTCCATCGTGACGTGCACGTTCGCAACGCAGACGTAGCGCGACTCCCTGGCAGAGGCCCACGTCAGTACACGTGTGACTGCGTCAGCATAGCTGGTAGAGTCCGTGCGCATTCCGAGAACGAGCCGCCAGTGCAGTGGCATCAAGTCGATCGATTGTGCACCCGAATCCGTCATCGAGGCAAAGTCCTTTTCGCCAATCCTAAGGCGATCCGCCACGAGCTCGTGGTACACTCGCTTCGAGAGCGCGCCGATGCCAGCGAATATACAGCTTCGTCGACCTCCACGCGAAAGAACCGCGCTCGGTGATCGGCGTGGCAGGGCGCAAATCGGTCTACTATTGGCAATCCCATTGGTACGCGACTTTACCCAGAGCTTACGTTGTACCGGGCAGCCTGGGCCAGATAACGATAGGAACCATCGTCACGAGCGTTCCTTCGAAGATCAATATCGTTGAGAAGCGTACCGATTACAGGGGCCCTCGTTGAGTCGAGCTGGTCCATCGCGTAGCGAAGATCGTCGACTTGAGTGTGCCCCACGCGCACGACGAGCATGACCGCATCAGCGGCAGAGCCGAGGAGCGCCGCGTCGGCCAACAGGTTGATGGGCGGTGTATCGATGACGATGACATCGAAATCCGGAGCCCACTGGCCGAGCAGCTCGCGCACGCGATCGATCGTCAGAATCCGCCCTGGAACCTTCGGCAGCGCGCCGGACGGCAACACGACCAGCGACCGTGGCACGCCCGGCGAGCAATTGTGCGCGGCCTGCTCGAAGGTCGTCCTCCCAGCCAGCACCTCGGCGAATCCTGGCGTCTGTTTGATGCCCAACACCGAGCTCACCACTCCGCAGCGGAGATCGGCGTCGATGAGCAACACGCGGAGTCCCCTCGATGCTCCCACGAGCGCGTAGTTGATCGCCGACAGCGATTTCCCCTCGCCCGGAAGCGCGCTCGTGAAAACCACGACCTTGATCGGCTTCTCGTGATATGCCAGGGCAAGATTTACAAACAGCTGATTGAACGATTCGACATAGGCCGCCGAGGTGTCCGGTTGGGTAACCAGCAACGACGAGATCGACGCGGCGGTGCGTCTCCGTTCGGGATCGACAGCCTGCGACTGGCGAGGCGTGACCATGTCGATACTGCCAGTGACCGGTTGAATCATCGCGCGTGCGCTGCGCTGAATGCGCAGTCTCGGGAACGCCCCGAGTACGGGGAGCCCGATGGCGGAGAGCGCGTCTGCGCGGGATCGCACCGAGCCGTCGCCATAGTCACGCGCAAGAACGGCCGTGATCCCGACCAGCACGCCGAGAAAGAGTGAGAGCGCGAAATTGATGATCGGTCGCGGTCTCACCGGTGACGATGGGGCTGCCGCAGCGTCGGCGATCCGCACCGTTGGGTCACCTCCGGCGCCGGTCATTTGAGCTTCCTTGAGCCGCGTCTGCACCAGCACCCAGAGGTCATTCAGGACCTTGGTGTCGCGCTCGCGTCTGGCCGTCTGCAGCTCCTTCTCCGGCAATGCGTCGAGCTGGGTGCTAAAGCGCTCCGACTCTCCGCTGAGCGCGGTAACCTGTGCGCTGAGGCTTTGTTGATACGACTGAGCGATCCCCTCGAGCTGCGCCTCCATCTCGTGGATTCGCGCGGTGAGTATTTGAACGTCCGAATCCTCCGGCGTGCGATGGATCAGGAGCTGGGAGCGTTCCGTCTCTACATTGGCCAAGGCGGCCAGCAGCACCGACGCGGACTGGTTGGCGAGCAACGCCGGAAAAGCCATCAATCGTCGCGAGATCGACTGCCCGGGGACCGCGCCGCGAGAGGTATCGCTCTTCAGTTGGGCGACGAGCGATGCGAAGGCGTCGCGCTCCGCCCGCACTCCGGCGAGATCGGCTTGCAGCTTTGCGAGTCGCGTCACCTCGGCGCTGGCCTGCTGTGGAACATCGATCACATGCTGCTGTTGCTGGTACGATCGTAGCGACTCCTCGGCTGCGCGTAGCTGTCGTCCGAGCGAATCGTCCTGCTGCTTGAGAAACGTGACGGCGGCGCCGGTGCGCCCGCGCCGAGCGCGGTTTCGCTCCTCGATCAGATTGCTCGCCATGATGTTGGCCGAGGCGGCTGCACGATCGGGATCGCTGTCGCGTACGCGAATGGCGATCAGGTCCGCGTCGCGGATGGGGCGCACGAGCTCGAGCGACGACGCGAAGCGCGCGATTGCGGACTCGAGCGGATCGACATGCAATCGCAATTCGGTAAGCGAGTTGGCGTCAGACGTGAGTCCCACGAGTAAGCCATCTATTCGGAGCGTGTCACCCACACGCGCAATTCCCAGCGCGGTAATGGAATCCGGACGTGTGACGATAAATTCGCCGTTCCCCCTGGAATGAAATACGAGCGTCTGGCTATCGGCCTCAGTCGCAACGCGAAGCGTGCTGAAAAGCTTGCTGGTCCGGCCGTTACGCGGCACCAGGAGGCGAGCGCGCAAGCCCAGCGAATCGACGACCGCAACGGCGGCGCTCCGACCCTTGAGCACCTCCATCTCCGTGTTGATCAGATTCTCCGTGTACGGCAACTGCACCAGTTCCGGAAGATCGAGACGCTCGGCCTCGAATCGAACGACGGCGCTTGCCTCGTATACCGGAGTCGCCCTGTAGGTGTACGCCACACCCAGTCCCACGCACACCAACACGCAGCTCACCAGAAGCAGTCGGTGGCGGCGCAGCGCGTCGAAGACACCGCGCACTGCTTCGACTCCGTCTCCGGGAGAAGGCCGAATCTCGACGTTCGCGGTCTCGGCGCGGTACTTGGCGGGGATCATGCTCGGATGTCCATCTAAGGACGGATAATGGTGACGACGACCAGTGCAATACCCGTAATCCCGGAGACGACCAACGCTGTGTTCCGGGAAAACCAACTCTTCTCCGGCGCGCTCACCTGGTCGCCTGATTGCACCGGCGAATCGGCAAGCGATGGCTCACTCGAGAGCTGGATGGCGGTGCGCTTGTTTCCGCGCAGCAGCTCGACCTTGTTCCTGTTTCCATCAGGCACGACGCCTCCCGCCAAGGCAAGGGCGCCCTTTACTGTAACGGTTGGATCGGCGTAATAAAATCCTGGATTGCGCACGGCGCCAATGACATTTACACGTCGCAGCACCGTCACTTCTATTGCGGGATCGCGGAGGCTGCGGGCGTACTGGGCGATGAGCAACGACCGCAGCGAGTCGGTCGAGATTCGATCCACCCGAACCGAACCGATCTTCGGAAAGTCCACCTGTCCGCTCTCGGGCACCACGAATTCTCCGGACAGATCGGGTTCGCGATATATCTTCAACAGCACTTTGTCGCCGGGCTGCGCGGCGACATCCGATCGGACAGCCGCGGACGACGGAGCCTGTTGTGCGAACGCTGATTGCGCGGGCAGCGCGCCCACGCACAGTGTCGCCAGTAATCCGATCAGTCGCATATGGTGTGGCGCGGACGAGAAGACTGCTGTCATATACTCTGGACGAAGGAAGCAGCGATAGGTTTGCTGCCCGACTGGAAACACAGGGGCACGCGGCATGCCGCCGACCGCGGGCCGGATGGTGTTTGCAAGTGTAGTGTTTTCAAAGACTTAACAACCGCGATTCGACCCCTGTCGGCAAATCGTGGTGAGGATACCCAGAAACATGGGGCCTTCACGCTACAATATCATGCGCCGCCCCGATTTCCGCGCCCGTTCCCGGTAGAACAGCCGACTCAATCATTGGCTTCCGACTCGAGGCTACCGGGAACGGGGCGATGCCGCAACAAATCGATCATGCCGTAAGCGAGGAGAGCGGCCGCCAGTGCCGACATACCGCCAACGGCAGCCAGGCCCAATCTCCAGGAAAGACCCGGCGGATGTGGGCGCGACTCGTTGAGCACCGCTCCCGCGACCGCCGCCAACATGAGCAGCCCCACCTCGCGCACGCGCCACGCGCGTTCGCCTGCCGGCACGTAGCGAGCAGACCTCGGGAGCGCCGAGACCCAATCCCAAATCATCGCAGCCACAATGATCAAGCCGATCAGCGAACTCGCGTACTGCAGAAGCAGGTACAAATGCGCGCTACTGTGCGGGAAAAGGTGGACGCGGGTGTCCAACTCGGGTATCTGCCTCACACCCCATCGAGATTCGTGAGTGAAGCTGTCCCAAAGGTCGTGGCTCAAGGCCCCGATCACGATGGCCACCGACGCCGAAGGAAGCAGGCGGAAGGTCGATCCGGGTGCGATGGTTGCTGCTGCGGCAACGCCGAGCCCGGGGGGCAGCAGTCGCAGCAGCGCGGGGCCGATGATCGCGCGGAATATCCACCAGGTGATCAGCCCCGCCGGGAGGCAGTACAGGAGCAGCCCGCGCGGAGTGTGCCAGGTGCCACCGCCGGGCGCGAGCCGGATGAGGTAGGCGAAGTCCGGGATCATCGTGCCGATGACCATCGCGGACATGGGAACGGTGAGGCCGAAGCGGCGAGTCAGGCGCCGGAGCAGCGGCGCCACCGCAGCGTGGGCTGGTGTAAGGGGCATGACCAAATGTTGGAAGCATACTGCGAATCACATCGCCCCTCGACCTCGCAGCACGACCGGCACGGTGACCAGCAGGATGCGCACGTCCTCGAGGAGCGACCAGTTGTCGATGTACTTGAGGTCGAGCGCGATCCAGTCGTTGAATCCGAGCGAGCTCCGGCCGCTCACCTGCCACAACCCGGTCATCCCGGGGAGGACGCTGAAGCGCCGCATCAACGTCGCCTCGGAGAAGCGACTCACGTCGCGCACGGGCAGCGGGCGCGGCCCCACCAGCGACATGTGGCCGAGGAGGACGTTGAAGAGCTGTGGCAGCTCGTCGATGGAGGTCGAGCGGAGGAAGCCACCGATGCTGGTGAGCCGGGGATCCTTCCTGATCTTGAACACCGGGCCCGCGGCCTCGTTGAGATGCTCGAGCTCTTTGAGCCGCCGTTCTGCATCCTTCACCATCGTGCGGAACTTGTACATCGGGAAGCGACGGCGATTATAGCCGTAGCGCGGCTGCTTGAACAACACCGGTCCCGAGCTCGTGAGCTTCACGGCGAGGGCGGTGATCGCGAGCACGGGCAAGAGCGCCACGAGCAACACCGAGGCGCCAACGAGGTCGATGCCGCGCTTGGCCATCAGCCGCGAGTCGTCGGCGCGCGTGGGGAGCGTGACGACGGCGAGCGACGCCGCCTGCTCGAAGCGCGGCCGCGCAAGAGCGTGCTCGAACACATCCGCGAGGTACGTCGCCTGCACGCCAATGCGCTCGCAGATGCGGAGCACGCGCTGCACGCCGGCGTACTGCGATGCGACCGGCAGTGCTATGAGCACTTCGTCGATCGGCTCCTGCACGAGCAGGCTCTCGAGCTCCGCGATGCCGCCGAGCATCCGAATGGGTGTTCCGTTCATCGGCATCGGCTCGGAGTCCACGAAGCCGAGGCAGAGATATTGTGCCTGGTCGCCAAGGCACATCTCGCGATACGCGCGCCGGGCGCGGGGGCCGCTTCCGACGATCACGATCTTGCGCACCGCACCGGTGGTACCGCGCTCGGTGAGCAGGTAGCCGATGCGACGAACGACGAAGGTGTTCGCGGTGACGCCAACGAAGAACAGCAATGTGGTGTCGAAACGGAACGCTCGGCTCACGCTGGTGGCCGGGAAGATGAGGGCGACGAGAGCACCAAGAAGGCAGGCGCAAACTACGCGCAGCATCTCCTCTTCCCAGCTCATCATGCGACGAAGGTCGTACAATCCGAACGAGCGAAAAAGCGCGATCCAGCAGTAGACGAGCACCGCGAGCAGCAGCACGTTCTTGACCGAGATGCGCATCTCCAGGAACTTGGCGACGCCACTGAGCTGATGATGCACGGAGCTCATGATCACGAACGCGGCGATGAGCGTGACGACGGCTACGATCGCATCGACGGCGGGGTGCGCGCCGCGATGCGGCGCACCGGCGCGAGCATAGGGCGCGTGTACGTCTGCAAGCGCGTGCACGCGTGGCTGACCGGCACCGAACGGCGCAAATCCAGTCGCCCACGGGGGGCGGAGCCGCTCAGGTTCCTGCTTCGTAGCCACGCGTTAGATCCGAGGTCGAAAGTGATCGGCAACGCGTCCGCCCCATGGCTGGGCGGAACGCTGATTCATTCACCGAATTACAGCAGGCGGTCGCACATTCGTAGAAGCGTAGAATCGACTAGCGATGGGACACTGGTAGCGCTGAGCGAGTGCTGCCTTTTCGAGACATGATCGCGGCTACGCTCCCGTAGCAGGCGCAACGAAAGCTGTCGGTCACGATGGGACTGATTAAGTCGACATAATAGGTGCCGATTTATGCCTGTCAATCGGCGCAAAAGATGGCGTGGACTCGTTACAGGTGAGCCTCTGTTCACCGTCGCGAACAGCGTCAACATGTTGGCCCTCTGTACGCTGACGCTGAATCGGAAATAGTGATATTGTACGTCCGGGATGTGATAGCGGCGTGATGGCGATTCGTCGGATTTATCGCCCGGAACGATTGCGGGACATCCTGCAAGCTGGTTGCCAGTTGGTTGCGTCCGGGCTCCTCGAGCACCCCTTGGATGGGGTCGGGGTAGCATTACCGACGTAATATTGCGTTCGTCTACGTTGTGCCATATCGGGTACGCACCCCTCCGAATCCACTCTCTATGCATCGCTACAGGGTCTGTTCACGCGCCGCAGTGCTCGCCGGCGTCCTTGCGCTCGTACTCTCCGCTCCGCTCGAAGCGCAGGGGAAAGGGTACTCCCTGGATGACATCCTCGGGCTGCTGCGACGTCACGTCGCCAGCACGCGGGTGCTGAGCCTCGCGAAATCGAGCTGCGTGACGTTCATCGTGACGGACGATGTGGCGGCGCGGATCAAGCGCGCGGGGGGAACTCAGCCGCTGGTGGATGGGCTGAAGCAGGTGTGCAATCCGAACATGCCTGCGGTGGACAGCGCGAAGATCAAGGCAGCCGCGCTTCCGCCGGTCGACACGACGATCACGGTGCGGCTGCGTGCGGCGGTGGTGGGAAGCGACCTCACCGTGCGAGCGCTTCCGCAGCTCGACCTGTGGATCATCAGTCCGCGCGGAGATACGACGCGCGTGTCGACGGATCTGGAGGGACGCGTGGAGCGGAACTTCAAGCCGGGGGTGTACCGGATCGAGAGCACGCAGGCGTACGAGATGAATGGAGCGAGGTACAGGTGGGCGCTGTACCAGACGTTCGAGAAGGACGCGGGGACGATCGAGCTGACGCAGAAGAATGCGCAGGTGGAAACCATCGCCGTCGTTCCGACGATCAGCGCCGCCGCGCGGGACAGTGCGGTGAGAGACAGCATCGCGAAGGACTCCGCATCGCGGGTGCCGCCGCCGAAGAAGGTGCGTACGGAGCGGGAGCTTTTTGAGGACTACAAGGCCGGGCTGTTCACGGTATATGGCAGCCAGCGCGGAACGGGCTTTCTCGCCGACTCGTCGGGACTCGTGCTCACGAACGCGCACCTGATCGAGGGCGTGGACGAGGTGCGCGTGATGACGGACAGCAACACGAAGGTGTACGCGCGCAAGCTCGTGGTGGACAACGCGCACGATCTCGCGGTGCTCGCGATTCCGGCGAAGCGATGCTCGAAGTGCACGGCGCTTCCGATGTTCGACAGCGCGACGAGCACGATGCCCACCGCGGGCGATCGCGTGCTGGCGCTCGGCTCGCCGTTCAACAAGGTGGGTGTGCTCAGCACGGGGATCGTGAGCAACGCCGATGCGCAGAGCATCACGAGCGAAGTCAGTCTCGGCTACCTGAACACGGGCGGACCGCTGCTGAACACCGGTGGTTACGTGGTGGGGCTGAACGCGTATCGTCCGCCGCAATCGGTGGGCGCGGGACGCGTGTCGATCTCCGTGGCGGCGCCAGT